>NZ_JAHQYI010000002.1:300000-465368 GCF_019061125.1 Microbacterium sp. NC79 | reverse complement strand
GTTTCGGCGGCCATAGCGAGAGGGAAACGCCTGGTTACATTCCGAACCCAGAAGCTAAGCCTCTCAGCGCCGATGGTACTGCAGGGGGGACCCTGTGGGAGAGTAGGACACCGCCGGACTCCTTTTAACAAAAAGGGCCACCCAATGCTGGGTGGCCCTTTTTGCGTTGTATGCCCACTTTTCGAAACGCCTGGTCGCGGGCTGCACGCCTATGCGTATCGGGTAATGAGCCGCTGTAAACAGTGCTCCCAGCCCTGGCGCAGGTCGTCAAGTTCGTCATCCGATGCCTGGTGGGTGACGATGACAGTCGTGGCCCCGGCAGCAGCATCCGCCAGCGCTACCCGCGCAACTGATGGTTCCGGAACCTCGTGAGAGTCTTCCCACTGCCAGCTGAACTCGAGATGCTCGCCGTCTGCAACGCTGCGATACTCGCCGTGCACCCCGATTCCGGCGCCTGCTGAGGCGAAGCGGTAGGCGCCACCAGGGCGGATATCGGCAGCGTACGTGGTGTCGTCAAACGGCCACCACCATTCGGCGAAGGCCATCATGTCGACGAAGTCACGCCAAACGGAAGCCCGGCTCGCGTTGACTTTGACCTGCAGTGAGAGATCTCCCATGCAAAGAGGGTGTCATACGCGGCCGGGCTACACCACGGGCTGTGGCGAAAGCTATTCGACGAGCAGATCCTCAACCGCGTAATCAGCGTCGAGCTGTACGTAGATCACAAGGTCGGGGTAGCTGTGCTCGGCGGTGAACTCGAGCGTCACAACGCCGTCGGTGAAGACGGCAACGCCAATGAGTTCCATGTCGCCGGCGAGCTTGCGGTAGTCCTCTTCCTCGATCTCGCGCTCGAGCTGCTCGAATGCAGACTCGGTGAGTTCGCGGACGACCTCCTCCTCGATTGCCTCCAGCTTCTCCGCGCTCAGGCCGTCGAGAGCCTCATCAGCGAGCGTACGCAACTGGGCTTCATCGGCGGTCAGGTCGTCATCCTCATCGACCCACCGCAGCGCGACACTCTGGCCGGTCGGCAACAGGATCAGGGCAACGGGATCGTCGTCTTCGTCCAGGTGGAAATCGGTGATGTCAGCCATGTCAGCTCCAATAGATCGGGTACTACTCAACGCTACGGCAGAGCCGAGCGAATCGGGTTCTCTCAGGACAACCGCGGGATAATGGAACCATGTCTGTCGCGTCGCGTGTTCGTTCGGCCCTTGTAGGCACCGCTGTTGTGCTGCTCGCAACGTTGGGCTTTGCCTCTCCGGCATCCGCTCATGATGCGCTTGAGAGCTCCGACCCGGTGTCGGGCAGCAGCGTCGAGGTGGCGCCCGCGCAGATCACGCTGAACTTCACTGCGGACCTCATGCCCGACGGCGCAGAGGCCGAGGTCTTCGCTGCCACGGACCCGGTCGCAGCATCCGAAGCGGGAGAGACCGACTGGAGCGCGGGTGACGCTGTCGTCGACGGGATGAGCCTCATCATTCCGCTGCAGGAAGGGTTGCCTGCCGGCACCTACTCCGTCAACTGGCGCGTTGTCTCCAGCGACGGCCACGCGATCTCGACGTCTTCCGCTGACATCATCAGCTTCACGGTGACGAAGGGCGTTCCGATGGTTGACCCCGTCGAGTCGCCGTCACCGACCCCGTCAGCGACACCGACAGAAGAGGCGACGGCGGTCCCGGCCGCGACGCCTTCTCCTGAGGCCACGGCCGACGCCGAGGAGTTGCCTGGACTCTCGCCCGTGGTGATCTGGGCGTTGGTGATCGGTGGCGTCATTCTGCTGGCACTGCTCGCAGTCATCGTGCGCTTCTCGCGCCGGCCGTAACGCCACAGCCGCGCGCGTGCGGTCACCTATGGACTTGCCGCAAGAATGCACGCCAGTGGCACCGTTGTGTTGACAGCGCCGTGTGCGTTCCGTAGCGTGAAAACGCGGAACCTCGGGGGCGGGATGAGAATTCTCATTGTCACCAGGTTCAGCCGCTCCTTCGTAGTGTGCGCATCGCCACGAAGGGTGAGGGGATCACGGCTGGAGGTCGTCTACACGACGACGCCTGCTGGCTACCCCGAGCCTGGAGCACGAGGCCCAGCAGGGGAACCCGCACTTGATCACGATCCCCCCTCACGTCGATGAGGTGCTTCCCCTGCTGGGTCTATACCCTCACGAGTGGGTCATTAACACACACCACGGCCCAGGGGCGGAACCAGACGGCTGCTGGTGACGGCGCGTCAGCTGGCCGGATCGGGTCCGCGCACCATAGCCCAGGGGCGGAATCAGTCGTGAGCTGGGCGCGTCAGCTGGTGACGGCGCGCGGCGTCTTGATCAGCACGCCAGCGACGAGAAAAGTGACGGCCGCGACCGGGGCAGCGATCGCAAAGAAATCAGCGCCCAGTTCAAGCGGGAAGAACGGGTTCCACAGCACGGCGATGATCGCCATGATCGGGAGCCACCACCACTGGCGACCCTGAAATGCGTACCAACCCACGATGACGGCGAAGATGGCGGCGACAAATCGCGTGACCAAGGGCCATTCACCTGCGACAAGCAGCGGCGAAATAAATAGGTACGCAGCAACGAGCAGGCTCGGGGCAAGGGCATTGCGCTGATAGGGGGGAAGGTCGGATGCCGCAGGCATGTCACGTCACTTTCTCGTGGACTCAGCTGGGCGAGTCCATGTACCACTTACCGTCAATCTTACGCAGGGCAAAGACACTGGTTTGGCCATGGAAGATATCGCCGTTGATGTCTTCGAGTTTGATGGTGGCAGTGTCGCCTGTCACGGTGGCCTTATCGATCGTGACCTCGGTGATGCCCTCGGCTTCGAGCTCAGGGGCAAGCGCGTCGCTGAGAATCGTGATGCTCTGCACACAACCGTCCCAGTCCGGGTCGTCAGAGGGCACGACTTCGCCCTCCCGCAGGCTGAGGCCGCACACGGTCTCGCCGTCGCCAGCGATCATCGCGTTCATAAATGTCTCTGCCGTCGCAATGACGGCATCCTCTTCGCTGGTTCCGCTGCAGCCGGCAAGGCTCAGCGCCAGCGCGGCAATCGTGGACGCAGTGAGCAGCTTCTTCATCATGGTTCCTTGATAACACGCGGTGCTGGGTGTGCGCATTGCGCATGCTGTGGCACCCCGGCATTCTTTCGCCGCAAGGCTCGCGGCGAAAGCAGTCATACAAAGACAGGCAAGAGACGACGATGGGGCGGCTTTCCGTTCGGAAAACCGCCCCATGAAAACGTCAGATTAGCCCTCGAACGAGTCCTGACCGAGGTACCACTCGCCGTCAACCTTCGTCATCGTCAGCGACTCTTCGCCGCCCAGAGCGCCAGCGCCCTTTGCGGTGACCTTGGCGCTGTCGCCCTTGATCTCAACCTTGGTGACTTCGATCTTCTCGACGCCAGCCTCTTCCATCGCGTCCTTGAACAGGTCGCCCATGCCGTCGTACGTGGTGGTGCACAGCTCGTACGTTGCCGAGTCGTCCTTCATCGGGGTCTCGGCGTCAACGAGCATGACGTCGCAGGCAGCCGTACCGTCGCCCGCAATCAGGCCGTCAAAGAACTGTTCAAAGCGGTCGGCGACCTTGCCTTCTTCGCCGCCGCCAACTCCGCCGCCCGAGCATGCTGCGAGGCTGAGCGAGAGAGCTGCGACCGCACCGAGTGCCATCAGTTTGCGCTTCATAATCTTCTCCTGGTGTAGGTGGAACCTTTTTCCAGGGGTGTGCGCACGCGCACAAGTCTGTCCCCCTCATGCCGCGATCGTCCCGCCTCACGACATGCCCTCATTCTATGGCGCGCACCCGCCATCGCAATATTCGCCCCGTGCCCTCTCGGCGAATACTCCGGTTCCGTTCTACGGTGAGGTGTGCCTATTTCGCCAACCGACCCCCGGTTCCGGGCGCTACCCGATGCCACGCGGGAGGTGTCAGCCGACGTGCGCGCGTTTGATGCTGCGACGGCGGCGCGCGTCTCGACGGAGTATCTCGACCATGGCTACTGGGAGGGCCTTGAGGTCGATCGGCGGTGGCTTGTCATCGGCGATAACCCCATCGGCGATCACTGGCTCCTGGGGCCGGACGGTGAGGTGTGGTTCTTCGATCACAACTTCGGCGAGCGGGCGGTGCACCTGTTTGAACCGTTGCAGATCTCGGTGGCGGAGTGGCTCATGATGGCGCACCTGCTCGGCCGTGCAGAACGTGCGACCGCACCGATCGATCCCGACCGGTTGACTGCCGCGATCGCCGCCATCTCACCCGACCTCGCCGAACGCTGGCCTTACGAACTCGACTCGCTGTAGTCGCGCACACGGCCGACTGTCGCGGAGGCGGCTGGAGGCGGGGCGGAACCACGGGGCGCTATGCACCGATGGCGCGCCGCCAGTAGCTCAGCAGCAGGGCGCCCGCCTCGTCGTGAATGTAGTCGTCAAACGTGAGCACCTGATATTCGCGCTCGAGAACGCCGTCGGCAGGACGAACGTCGACGTGCGCGACGTTCATGCCTGCCGCGTGCACGTAGTCGGCCATCTTGTAGTCGCTGCGGGAATCGCCGACGCTACGCCATTCGCGGGGCAGGTGACCGAGCCGTGCGAAGTACTCGATGGCGCGTTCGGCACCCCGGTCTTTATCGAGCAGCACCGACTCGATGTCGGTGGAAATAATCGTCGGGTCAATACGAAACGGCGTTGCACCCTTCGCATCAACATGCGACTGCTCGCCGTAAGAGAGACCGACACCGAGGCCAGCGAGCAGATCAAAAGCTGCCGCCTGAAAGTCGTCTTGGCGGGCGCGGTACGCGTCACTCGACACATCCGTGCGCTGCTCGACGGAAATCATCGCGCGCTTGGTCTCGTCAAAGAACATGGTGTCGCTGAATCGTGCAGCGACGAGTTCGCGGATTCCGGCGATGGCCTCGGCAGAGAATGCGACAGACTCGTCGATCACGGTGTCGCTCATGCCGTCGGAGTCAACGCGTGCCCACGCGCCGCCCTTTTCAAACACGCCAAACATGCGCGCACCTGGCTGACCGAGGGCGTCGCCGAGTCCGGCATCCCACAGCGGCGCGATGACCTGTTCGGCAATAAAGGCGTCAGAGCGACCCGTGATGAAAGCGATCGGAACCCCGGCTGCGGTGAGTGCGACCAGGTCGTCGACAATGCTGGGAATGGCGATGGAACGGGTAACCGGGCTCGCGATGGGCCCGTCGACGTCAAGCAAAAACCCGATCTCGATGGGGGAGGAGGTCGGCGTGTGCGCCTCAGCGTTTCGTTCCATGACGCCAGCCTACGTGGCCGCCCTCGCCTCGTGGTTCCGCCCCTATGCTCGAAGAAACGGAAAGGACGCTGCATGACTACTCCCGATGTTGGCCCCCTGATTCTTGGCGGAAACGTCTTCGGCTGGACTGCCGATCGCGACGACAGCTTTGCCGTACTCGACGCCTTCGTCGCCGCTGGCGGCCGCGCGATCGACACCGCAGACGTGTACAGCGACTGGGTGCCGGGGCACACCGGTGGCGAGAGCGAAACGATCATTGGAGAGTGGCTTGCCTCTCGGCCTGGCCTGCGCGACAAGCTCAACATCGGCACCAAGGTGTTCATGCACTCGGCGCGTCCGGGTCTTGCCCCCGCGAACATTCGCGCAGCGATCGATGACTCCTTGCGCCGGCTCCAGACCGACTACGTCGACATCTACTACGCGCACCGTGATGACCCCGCGGTCGAGCAAGCTGACTATCTCGCCGCATTCGACGCCCTCGTGCGCGAAGGCAAGGTGCGCGCGATTGGTATTTCGCAGTTCACGGCAGACCGCATTTCCTCGGCGGTGAACATTACCGAGGCGGAGAACCTCACCCCGATCACGTTCTCACAGGACGAATACAACCTGGTATCACGTGCGATTGAGCACGGATCGCTCCCCGTGATCGCCGACGCTGGCATCACCGAGGTTCCGTTCTTCTCGCTCGCCGCCGGATTCTTGACTGGCAAGTACCGTCCGGGTCACACGGTGCAGTCGGAGCGCCTCAACCGCGTCACCCCGCACCTGGAGAACCCGCGTTCTGTTGCCGTGCTTGACCTGCTCGATGAGATTGCCGCAGCGCGCGCGGTTCCGGTCGCGGCGGTGAGCCTGGCCTGGTTGCGGGCGCAGCCGACTGTTGCCGCGCCGCTCGCGTCGGCGCGCACGGTCGCGCAGCTCGATGCGTTGGTCGCGTCATTCGGCCTCGACCTCACCGACGACGAAGTCCAGACGCTCTCGGCGGCAACCGCTGAGCCCGCCGACGTCTCGGCATAATCTAAGAAAATGCGCGCCCCGGTCATCCTCGGGGCGCGCGGCTTCGTCGAGCCGGAACCGGAGGGGCCGGTTACGTGCGGGTGCGGATCCTCGGAATTCCGGTGAGGGGATCGATCGGGCGGCGGTGCACGCCGTCGGCATTTTCGACCGGGTAGCCTTCGCGCACCCAGTATTCGAACCCGCCGATCATTTCGCGTACTCGGTAGCTGAGTCGCGCGAACTCGAGGGCTCCCTTCGCGCCGGCATTGCAGCCAGGGCTCCAGCAGTACACGACGACCTCGGCGTCGGTGGGAATCTCTCGCGGCGCGCGCTCGGCGATCTCGGAGTAGTGCATGTGCACGGCGCCGACGACCCGGCCCTGTGCGAAGGCCTCGGCCGATCGCACGTCGATGACGACGATGTTCTTGCCGGCTCGCCGAGCGGTATGCACGTCACTGGCGTCGGTCTCACACTCGAGCTTGGCGGCGAAGTAGGCTGCGCGGTCCATCATTCCTCCATCACTGTTCAAAAGACGGCGTCCATCTCACCCACGATGGTGTCTCCGTCGATCGTAAAACGCCCACCGATGTATGCGGCGCGTTCCGGAACGTGCGGCGTACGGGCCCCGATCTCATTTCTCCCGCGTGGGTGCGCAGCAGCGGTGAGCCGCGGCCCCGCGCAGTTTCGACAGTACTCGCCGCGTCGCCGGGCATGGAACCTGTGGTGCGGCGAGTGCGCACGGGCGGGTGCGCTTTGCGGTAGTGAGCGACTGCTCAGGTGAAACCCCATAGCCTGGTGTGGTGACGAATGAGAACTCTGCCGCCGCCCACACCTCCGGATCCGCGACCTTTGCTGGCGGCGATGTCCTCAACGAAACGGAGACGTTGACGCGCAAGCTCCGCCGCTCTCGTACGCTGAACATCATTCTGGGTGCGGCGGCCGCGTTCCTTCTCGTCGTCGCCATCGCACAGCCGCTGTCGCAGCAGAAGCCGGCGTTGAACCTGGGCAACGACAAGGCTCCGAGCGTGGCCCCCACCGATGGCGCGCCCGCGGCAGACGGGCAGCCGGAAGAAACGGTTGACCCGAATCGCCCGGTGCTCGCCGAGCAGATCGCGAAGGCTGACCCCAACGACCCGATGGCGTATGGCGACATTGACGCCCCGCTCACCGTGATCGAGTGGACCGACTACCGGTGCCCGTTCTGCGCCAAGTTCACCAACGACACCATGCCTGTCGTGCTGGAGGAATACGTCGATAAGGGGCTCGTGCGTTACGAAGTGCGCGATGTGTCGTTCTTCGGTGACGACTCCACCGCAGCTGCCGTTGCCGCCCGCGCGGCAGGTAACCAGGGCAAGTTTGCCGAATACTTCGAAGCCATTTATGCGGCCGCGCCCCAATCGGGGCACCCGGACATGCCGCGCGAGAAGCTCATCGGCTTCGCCGAGCAGGTCGGTGTACCCGACATTGCGCAGTTCACCGCTGACCTTGACGACCCGACGCTCGCGGCGGCCGTTGCCACCTCCACAACTGAGGCGCAGCAGCTTGGCGTCACCGCGGTTCCGTTCTTCGTCGTCGGCGGCACGTACTTCTCTGGCGCACAGCCCATTGAGACGTTCCACAAGGTGATTACCGAACAGCTCGAGCTCGCCAAGGTCGAATAGCCATGGAGCTCGGTTTCGCTGGAGCGTTCATCGGCGGCGTGCTGACGCTACTGAGCCCGTGCTCGGTGCTGCTCCTGCCCGCGTTCTTCTCGTACGCGTTCGGGTCACCGACACGCATCGCGGGGCGCACCGGCGTCTTCTATCTCGGACTCATCACCACCCTGGTTCCGCTCGGCGTGCTCGCAGGAACCCTGGGCGTCTTCATCACCACGCACCGCAACGCCTTTGTGTTCTGGGCGTCGATTCTGGTGATCATCTTCGGACTGATTCAGCTGCTCGGCATCCCGCTGCCTTTTTTGAGCCGGTCGGCGGCGGGGGAGGGAACCACGACCCTGTCGGTCTACCTGCTCGGCACCGTGTACGGCATCGCGGGCGTGTGCGCCGGGCCGTTGCTCGGTGCGACGCTGACGGTTGCCGCGCTCAGTTCGAGCACGCTGCACGGCGGACTCATCATGGCGACTTTTGCAGCCGGAATGACGCTGCCTCTGCTCGTGATCGCGCTCATCTGGACCAGCGTTCCGGCGATTCGCAACCTGGTGAAGCCGCGCGAACTCGTGATCGGAAAGTGGCGTAACGCCTGGACCAACATCATCGGCGGACTGCTCATGATCGGCATGGGCGTGCTGTTGATTCTCACGCAGGGCACGGCGGGAATACCGAGCATTCTCGGCGCGGATGACCAGGCCGCGATCGAGCAAAGCGCGATGAATGCGACGGCGGGTGTTTCCGACATTGTCGCCATTGTCGTGGCCGTCGTCATTCTCGGCGGAGTCGCCGCACTGCTGACGTGGCGCACGCGTCGCCTCGCGAAGCAGAAGCGCTGACGCCGGTCGCTGTTCGGCTGACAGGTATCCACACCCCGGATGCTGCGCAGCAGCTATCCACACACCGGTCGGTGTGACACCCGTGGCGTGGCTCGCGCTGGTACCGTGCGCGTATGACCAATTCTTCGCCGGGGCAGCCGCTTCGTGACTATCGCATCCACCGTTATGTGAATGCGTTTTGTCCGCTCTGCCATGAAGAGGAGCCGGATCGGCCGCTCAGCGACGTGGCGCGGCTCTCCGGCTGGTTAGCTGTCGAAGGCGACACGGTCTATCTTGAGCGTGGCTGCCAGACGCACGGATTGATCCGGACGATGTACGACGAATCGGCCGAGATTCTGAGCTATCTGGAGGAGTGGACAGCCCCCACCAAGGTGCACGTGCCCGATATGCGCGGCAACTTTAAGCCGGTGCCGAGCGCGTATCTCGATGGCCTCCCCGAAATGCAGACCCAGCACACCTGCATCCTGCTCGAAGACCTCACCGACCATTGCAACTTGCGCTGCCCGACGTGCTTCGCCGAGTCGGGCCCCGCGGCTTCAGCGGTCGCGCCGCTCGCCGAAGTGCTGGCCTCCGTCGATGCGCGTCTGTCGCGGGAGAACAACCGCATCGACGTGCTCATGCTCTCCGGTGGCGAGCCGACGCTGTACCCGTGGCTTGAGCAACTCATTGAGCAACTGGTGGCCCGCCCCGTTGTGCGTATTTTGCTTAACTCCAACGGCTTGCGCATCGCGAATGACGACGAGTTTGTCGCGTTCTTGAAGAAGCACCGCGAGCGGGTTGAGATCTATCTGCAGTACGACGGAACCTCGGCCGAGGCTTCGAAGTTTCACCGCGGTGCCGACATTCGCCGGTTCAAAGAGCGGGCGATCGAGCGGTTGAGTGCTGCCGGGGTTTTCATGACCCTCACCATGACCGCAGCTCAGGGCGTCAACGACGGTGAGATTGGCGATGTCATCCGTGTCGCGCAGGCGACCCCCTACGTGGGCGGCGTCACGATTCAGCCGGTTTTTGGTTCCGGTCGCAACTCTGGCATCGACCCCAACGATCGCCTCACCCATACCGGAGTACTCACGCGTCTCGGGCCGCAGACCGACGGTGCAATCACGTGGCGCGACCTCACGGCGCTGCCGTGTTCGCACCCGCACTGCTGCTCGGTCGGCTACTTCTTGAAGGATGATTCGGCACAGTGGCGCTCGCTCACCTCGCTTATCGGGCATGAAAAGCTCAAGCAGTTTCTTGATCTTGAGCCCGACATGATCGCGAACCGCATCGCAGACAGCTCGATTAACGCGTCGATGAAGGAGGCGGTGAAGAACTCGCTGCTTGACCTGTTCAGCGAGCAGTCCAGCCTGTCGCACCCCTCGATGTCATCGATTTGGCGAGACATTTGCGTCAACTGCGACATCGGTATCGGAACCTTGACGGCGTTGGCAACGACCGTGCTGCCTGGTCAACACAAGCGGCTGCGCAAGATGCTCGGCGAGCGCGTGCTGCGCATCACGGTGAAGCCGTTTATGGACATCAACACCATGATCGAAGAACGCCTCACTCAGTGCTGCGTGCACGTGGCGACGGTCAACGACGACACCGCAGCGCACCAGTGTGCGCCGTTCTGCGCGGTGCAGGCGTGGGCGCCGCTGTCGCGCCAGCGCATTTCGACCGCGACCGCGCGCAACGCACAACCGGTCGGGCTCGGGCCGGTGATCAGCGTGCGCGATGGGGCTTCGGGCAGGAGCGCCGATGCCGACGCTGTCCGTGCCGAGGCGGAGCGTGTTGGGGCTGAGGCGCGGGGTGGTGCTGTGGCATGGGATGCGGTGACGCGCGATACGCGGAATACGGTGGCGCGCGACGGTGCCGAGGCGCGGGGCGCGGATGCGCGCGGTGCGGGAGCGCGCGGTGGTGCGGATGCGCGGGACGATGCCGATGCGCGCGATGCGCAAGCACACGGCGGTGCGGATGCGCGGGAAGCGGTGACGCGCGGTGAGGCGGAACCGGTGGGTGCGCATGAGTGAGATGCCACACGTTCGGCAGTATGACGAGTCGGTTGGGCTGCCGTTCGACCCGCTCCGGCTGTGCGTCTTCGCGACGATTGCCGCGATTGCGGCGCTCACCGGGCCGATTGCGGTGCTGGTGTTCGCCCTCGTCGCTATTGGCGGTTACCGGCGGGCGCGGGCGGCTGGCCTCTTGCGCTCGCGCTGCAAACTCGGCGACACCCGCCTGGTGCTGACGTATCTGGTGGCGCTCGCGGTGGTGGCGGCGGCGGCGATCCCGTTTTGGGTGTGGGGCGTTGTCAATCTTGTGAGCGGCTGGTTCAGCTGACATGTATCCCACGATTGACACCCTCCTCGGCTTCGGCCCGGCGATCGACACGCACTCCGCGTTCGTGCTGCTCGGGCTGATCGCCGCGGGTGTCATCTATTGGTGGGAGTTGCGCCGTCGCGGCGTGAGCGACCCGCGCATGCCGTGGCTCGTGATCGGCGCTCTCGCTGGCGGCAGCATTATGGCGCGCCTGGGCACCTGGGTGCAGCACCTCGACTTTTCTCAAAACCTGCCGTTTACCGAACACATGATTCGAGGCAACGCCTCCATCCTGAGCGGCCTCGTCGGCGCCTGGCTCGGGGTGCACATCGCGAAAAAGATCGTGGGGTACCGCGAACGCACGGGTGACTATTTCGCTCCTGCCGTGTGCGCCGCCCTCATCCTTGGCCGCATCGGCTGCCTCCTCACCGAGAACCCGGGCGCTCCCACCCGGGGTGGCTGGGGCATTGTGCTCACACCAGAACAGGCCGAGTACACCGGGTCGGCGGCCGGCGTGGGACTGCACCCCTCGTTTGTTTACGAGATCGCTTTTCACGCCATCATGTTCGTCGTGCTCTGGTTCTGGCTGCGGCACTCACGCCTCGCACCAGGGGAGATGCTGACTGTCTACATCGGCGCCTACGCAGTTTTTCGGTTCTTCGTAGAGTTCGTGCGGGCAAACGAGGTGGCTTTTCTCGGTCTCACGCGCCCACAGATGTTCTTGATCGTGACGATCCCGCTCTTTGCGGCGCGCATCATGTGGCTTGCGCGCCGCGGGCGCCTCCTGGTTCCGCGTGCTGCAGTATCCAGCGGACCCAATGCGCTGGAGGTGACCGCGTGATGGTGTCGGCTGAGCGGGATGAACACGGTGTCGAGGATTGGCGCGCCAGGTGGAAGCCGCGCACACAGTTGAGGAGAAGTGATGTCAACGAACGGTAATGGCCCCCGGCCGGAAGACGAACAGCCGATCCCCATCGTGCCGCCGCTTCCGCCCGAAGGCGCACCAGGCGCCAATGACCCGGGCACCCACGCCCCAGGCGCCCACGACCCGGGCGCCAATGACCCGGGCACCAATGACCCGGGCGCCCACGCCCCAGGCGCGTATACGCCACCGGGCGCAGGGGGCTCTGTGCCGCCGACGCCCGGTGCTTATGGGCCGCCAACACCCGGTGCTTATGGCCCGCCGACGCCCGGTGCTTATGGGCCGCCCGGCGCCGGCGGCTACCCGTATGGTTCCGGTGGGTATCAGCCAGGCATGATGCCGCCACCGGTGGAGGATCGTCGCCCAGGCATCTGGTGGGGCATCCTCGGCGGCGTTCTCGTTGTCGTGCTCTGCATTCTCTTCTTCGTTGTGACTGAGGGTGCTGGCGGCTTCGCAGGATTTGCCGGAATGACGCTGTCGTTTGCCGTGCTTCCGATCGTGGCCACGGCGCTCGTGATTCCATATCAAACCCGCAAGATCGGGCAGGGCATGTTCATCGTTCTCGGGGCGACGCCGCTCATCTGGTTCGGGGTCTGTGTGTCCGTGCTCACCGTCTAAGTGCGGCGCTTTCGGTGTCTGACCGCGTGTTTCCGAGACGTTGCTACAAGGCAACAATTACGTCACCTTCGTCATAATCCATTTTCAGGAGGCCAAGGAACCACTAGGTTGGTCACACAATCCCTACCCCAGGCTTGCTGTGTGGCGAGCCCGAAAGAACGGCAAAGAATGAGCAGCACCACCGGAACCGTCAAGTGGTTCAACTCCGAGAAGGGCTTCGGCTTCATCTCCCCGGACGAAGGCGGCGCTGACGTCTTCGCACACTACTCGGCGATTCAGACCTCGGGTTACCGCACGCTGGAAGACAACCAGCGCGTCGCATTCGACGTCGCCCAGGGCCCGAAGGGCCTGCAGGCAGAGAACATCACCGTTCTCTGATTCGATGACGAATCGGGCCCTCACGCGTGTGTGTGAGGGCTTTCGTCATACTTACGCCGGTGTTCACCACGCGGGCCGGCGAGCGCTATTCGCTCGCGAGTGGGCTGAGTGCTGGCCGTTGAGAGAGCGGCGCGAGTCGACACGGTGTGACATATTGCTGCGGCGTGCGGCATGCGGCGTGCGGAGTTTCGTCTCGGCGCTGCGCGTCTTCGTTTAACGTCCGCGGCGGGCCGGGACGTCCTGGCTAGGCAGCAGGCAGGTCAGCGACCGATCGTGCGTGCGTAGTTCGCGAGAGCCTCGGCGTCTTCGGCGTGCCGGATGGCGCGGCGCACCGCATCAAGAGCGGAAACGGCGTCTTCTGCACTGCGTGATGAGGCCATCGCATCGTGGGCCTCGGTCAACCGCACACGAGCATCAGCGCTCGATCCCTGCACGACAATCGCCTCCGCGTGCGCGATTGCACGGCGGGCTGTTGCCGTCGTTGCGGGGAGGGCGTTACGCGCACCCTCGATACGATCCCGGGCCGTGCGAGCATTGCCGAGCGCAACATCGAGACGATCTCGGATGCGGGAGATCTCGGCGATCACTGCGGTCGGTTCGCGGTCAGCACGCGGTTCAATCTGTTCGACATCGGCGAGAGCGCGCTCCAGCTCGGCACCAAAACGCTGTGCCGCCTCGACGGGCACTGTCTTCTGGAGGGCAACGCCCTTCGTAATGTCTGCGCGCACGCTCGCGAGTTCGCTCGCGACCGCGATGCTCGCATCGAGAACAGCCCGGTGTGCCTGATCGGCCACGAGAGACGCCGCCTCCGCTGCACGCAACTGCTTTTCGCCTGCCGCCAGGTCGGCCATGACTGACCTGCCCGGTTCGCTGACGTTCTCCTCCGCACGGGCGATGGCACGCTCGGCCTCGGCAAGGGCTCGCTCCAACGCATCGTTCGCGTCTTTTACTGGCGCCCACTCCGTAGCCGCGAATTGTGTAGCAAGGTCGCGCTCAAGCGCTGTCGGATCCCCCATCTCCGCGACAATTTCGGACAGTCGCCCGCGAGCTGCGGCCACCTGAGCGGGAGCATCGGCATTCGCGGTGAGCCACTTCTGGTGCTCCAGCTGCGCGTTTTCCAGCTTCAGCAGCGCGCGGTTGGCAAGATCACCCACGTGCCTGGCATCGCGTACCGCTCCGGGGTGTGAGTCTTTGTTCTCCAACGCCCGCTGGTAGCGCGCGAACGCATCATCGCGGGCATTCGCGGCGTGCGCTCGCGCGGCCGCGAGCGTGCGTGGTGCGGTGCCGCCATACATCGCGCCGGCGAGGCCCAGCTCAATGTCGCTCTCCTCGATCGCGGTGTCGAGTCGAAGCAACGCCTGCCCTGTGCGGGTCCACGTCACTTCACGACGTGCGCGCGCTCGCGGCGTGCGACGGTATCCGCGGATCGCAAGCCCTGCCACAAGACAAAGCACACCCGTGGTTCCGAAGACCACAATCCAGGGCAGCAACTCCATGGCTATGCCGTTAGGAGGAGGTCTCGAAGTTCGGCGGCGGTGGTGGCGGAGGCGATGGAACCATCCCCCTCGTGCGGGTGGCTGAAGCCCCACGTCACGTGGATGACGGGCACGCCACATGCGGCGCCACCCTCGACATCGTGGCGGCGGTCACCGATCAGAACCGGGCGCGACGTGTCAGCGCCCGCCGCTTCCAGGCGCTTGAGCGCTTCGCGCACGACGTCAGCCTTGGTCGCGCGCCGCACACCGTCGTCCGTCGCGCCGACCATAGCGACAAAGTCGCCGCTGATGTCGAAAGCATGGGCGAGTGGAACCACTTGGCTCTCCGGCTTGGAGCTGGCGATGGCCTGCGGTACGCCAGCAGCCGCGACCTCGCTGAGCAGATCGACGACACCGTCGTAGACGCGAGTACCTGCACCCATGTCGGTCAGGTCGTGTAGCGAGCGGTAAAACTCGACAGCGGAATGAGCCTCGTCGACGGAGAGCTCTGCATTGCGCTGGAACGACTCCAGCATTGGTGGTCCGATCCAATCGATAAGGTCGTCACGCGTCGGGGCGGGCTTACCGAGCCGATCGAACGTCACCTGCAAGCGCTGCAAAATGCCCTCGGACGCGTCGATGATGGTTCCGTCCATGTCCCATAAAACGCAGGACCACTGCGATGCTCCAGTCACCCTGCCACCCTATCGGGCATGGTGCGCTGAGCGGCGAAATGGCCTAGAACAGGGTCGGGGCTCCGGAATCGATGCCCTTCATAGCGTCATAGTCGAGCACGAGGCACTCGATGCCGCGGTCCGTCGCGAGGGTCCGGGCCTGAGGGGCAAACGCCTGCGCAGCCAACACGCCGCGCACTGGCGCGAGCACCGGGTCGCGGTTGAGGAGCTCAAGGTATCTGGTGATCTGCTCAACCGCATCAATGCCAGCGCGACGCTTGACCTCAACGGCGATGTGGGTTCCGTCTGCGGCACGAACCATGTGGTCAACGGGGCCGATCGCGGTCATGTATTCGCGTCGCACGAGGCTTGCGCCGTCTTCAACGAGTTCGATCTGCTCGGCAAGCAGGCGCTGCAGGTCGGCCTCGACGCCGTCCTTTTGCAGACCAGGGTCGATGCCGAGATCGTGGTTGGAGTCGTGAATCATCTCGTAGATGCGCACGGTGAGGGCATCGCCGGACTTCTTGTGCACGACTCGCCAACGCTCGACGACGCCCTGCGCCTGGTCATCGTCATCGAGGTCTTCGACGGCAAGCGAACAAGGCGGGCTCATCCAGTTCAGCGGCTTGTATGAGCCGCCGTCAGAATGCACCAGAAGGGAACCATCGCCCTTGTGCACGAGGAGGCGGGTGGCCTCCGGAAGGTGCGCATTTAGACGGCCGGTGTAATCAACGCTGCAGCGGGCAATAACAAGACGCACCCCGAAAGCCTACGTCACGGAATCGCGCGACACGCGCGCGTCATCTGCCCGTGTGCCAGAGGAAGCCGTGCGGCTGTGCATGCAACGCGCACTCGCCCCCGAAATCGCGGCTAGCTGTCTGCCCGTTGTGGCTTTGACTCCCGCGCGGATGCTGAGGCGAGTCCGGAAATGATGGCCAGGCCGACCAGGATGTACAGAGTGTTCAGCAGGCCAATGTTTTCGCTGATGAGGCCGAGGAGGGGCGGCCCGCAAAGAAAAGCGACATAGCCAATCGTTGCGACGGCGCTCACGCGAGCAGCGGCACGTGCCGGATCGTCGGCGGCGGCAGACATGCCGAGCGGGAATCCGAGCGAGACCCCTGCCCCCCACAGCACCGCAGCCACAAACACGAGTTCGACGGAGGGGGCGAGAATGAACAGCACCATGCCGGTCGTCGCGCTGAGGGCTAGCGCACGCAGGATGGCGACGCGGCCGAAACGGTCAACGAGCGGGCCGCCGAACAGGCGCACCACCGTCATGCTCACCGAGAACGTTGCGAGCCCCAGCGCGCCCAGCGCCTCCGTGGTTCCGTGGTCTTCCACCATCGCCAGCGCAAGCCAGTCGTTCGCACCGCCTTCGGCGAACGACATGCCGAGCATCACAAGGCCGATGCCATACGTGCGTGGGTCTTTCCACGCTTCGATCATTGGTGCCAGGCGCTCGCGCCACGATGGCCGGGCGCTTGGGGTCTGGGAGACGGCAGCTTCGACGGCCGAGCGCGGCACATTGGTGAAAGCCAGAATCGCGGCCAACGAGATGAGTGCAGCCATGACCGCCGAGTGCGCGGCAACCGAGAAGTCGAGGCGAATCGCGAGCGCCCCGAGGGATGCCCCGGCAACGGTGCCGAGGCTGAAGAGACCGTGGAACATCGGCAGGAGCGTCTTGCCTGTGTGGTTTTCGATCGCCGCACCCTCGACGTTCATCATGATGTCGGTGGCACCATTTCCGAAGCCGAAGAGAAACAGCCCTGCCATCACGAGGGGATAGGAGTGCGCGACGTCGGTACCGAGGCCGATAATCACGAGGCCGACGGCGAAGATCACGATCGTAATGGGCATGGCGCGACGCGTACCGAGCCTGGCAATCAAGAACGACGCGATGCTGAGACCGAGGAGCGAGCCGATGCCAGCCCCCAGCAACAACAGCCCCACCTGCAGGTTGTCGATGCCGAGCGCGACCTTGATCGCGGGCACACGGGCTCCCCACGTTGCGATGCTGAGGCCACTGGCAAAGAAGATCGCGAAGATCGCGAGCTTCCACCGTAGAAGTTGGCCTCGAGTCGTTACCTTATCCACCCGCCTAACTGTACCGAATCGATTCGATACGCGATACTGTCGAGAGGGGAGGAGACCGATGGCAGGCAAAGTGACAATCGCTGACGTGGCACGTGCTGCGGGTGTGAGCGCATCGACAGCATCGGTCGTCTTCAGCGGCAAGATCAAGGTGTCAGACGAGACCGCCGCCCGCGTGCGCGCAGCCGCCGCCGAGCTCGGTTACCGCGGCCCCAACCCGCGCGCGGCATCCCTCCGTACCGGACGCTCAGGCGTCGTCGGGGTGGTCTTGACGTCATCGCTACGCACCGCGTTTCTTGACCCCATTGCCATCGCCACGATGGATGGCATCGCGACCTCGGTTGCGCACCTCGGTGCGGGTATCCTGCTCCTTCGCGACGATGGCCAAACGCCTGCCGCCACCGAGGTTCCGCTCGATGCCGCCGTCATCTTCGGATCCCACAGCAATACCTGTGACCTTGTGCAGACCCTGCGCGAGCGTGGCATCCCTGTGGTCACCGTCGAAGGAGACCCCGCGTGGGGGGTGCCGGTGATTTCTCTCGACAACACCGATGCGCAGGCGCAGCTTGCGCATCATTTGTCCGGTCTCGGCCACCGTGACGTCGCGGTCGTATCGCTGCGCTGGGGGCCTAACTCTGAACCGGGGTTCGAGTCGGCGACGGGGAGGCCAGGCATCGATGTCACACGCGAGCGACTGGCGGGTGTGCGAGAAGTTTTCGATAATCCCATTGTTTTTTCTGCCCGCGGATCGTCAGTCGACTTCGGTATTGAAGCGGCACGCGCGATTCTCGATCGGCACCAGCCAACGGCGATTTTGGCGCAGAGCGATTTGCTCGCGGCTGGCGTGATCCGAGCGGCGACAGAACGGGGTTTGCGGGTACCAGAAGACCTGTCTGTGACTGGTTTTGACGGAGTCGCCGTTGACGGTCTCGCCCCCTATCAACTGACTACGTTGCACCAACCGGCATATGACAAAGGCCGGGCGGTCGGAGACGCGATCTCTCGGTTGCTGCACGGGGAAAACGCGCCCTCTGTTCGCTTTACGTGCACGTTCCGTCCTGGCAATACGACGGCACCACCACCGCAATCGCCGGTAAACTAATACAGCCCTGCCCGCCAGTCCGTTAAATCGGCACGACGAGCGAAGACGAACACATGCTCACAATCCTCGCGATTTTCGCGATTGCTCCTCTAGTAATCGTGTGGCTCGCGCGCGTCTGGGGTGCTCGCGCCTTCATCGCAGCGGCTCTGCTTCCGGCCGCCGCATTCGGGCATGCCCTGAGCCTCACGCCGCGCATTCTCTCCGGCGAGACCGTCACCGAAACCTACGCGTGGATTCCGCAGCTCGGCATCAACCTGTCGATGCGCATGGACTTCCTCAGCCTCCTGATGACGTTCATCGTCACCGGCGTCGGCGCGCTCGTGCTGATGTATTGCGCGTGGTATTTCGCGGGCAAGCCCACCAACCTTCCCCAGTTTTCCGCGGTGTTGCTCGCCTTCAGCGGCGCGATGTATGGGCTCGTGCTGACAGACGACATCATCATGCTCGTGATGTTCTGGGAGCTCACGAGCATTCTCAGCTACCTGCTCATCGGCCACTATCACGCCCGTGCGATGAGCCGCCGTGCTGCGCTGCAGGCGCTCCTCGTGACGACCCTCGGCGGCCTGTTGATGTTTGTTGGTTCCGTGCTGTTGGTGGTGCACACCGGAACCTCGTCACTGAGCACGATTCTGGCCAAGGCGCCGACGGGGCCGGTAGTGAGTGCCGCGCTTGTCCTCATCATCATCGGCGGCCTGTCTAAGTCGGCCATCTTCCCTTTCCACTTTTGGCTCCCGGGCGCGATGGCCGCGCCCACGCCGGTCAGCGCGTATTTGCACGCCGCCGCCATGGTGAAGGCCGGTATTTACCTGTTCGCGCGCTTTGCGCCGACGTTTGCCGATGACCCGGTGTGGCGACCGATCATCATTTCACTTGGCGTCTTCACGATGCTGCTTGGCGGCTTCCAAGCGATCCGTGAGACCGACCTGAAACGCATCCTTGCGTTCGGAACGGTGAGTCAGCTCGGCCTGCTCACCACGGTGCTGTCGATGGGCACCCAGGCAACCGCACTCGCCGGGCTTGGGCTCTTGCTCGGCCACGCCCTCTTCAAATCCGCGCTCTTCCTCATCGTCGGTGTCATTGACCGTCAGCTCTCCACCCGTAACATCACCGAACTCAGCGGCGTGGGCAGGCAGGCGCCAGTAATGATGGTGTTCTCGACGATTGCGGTGGCCAGCATGGTGGGCTTTCCGCCGACGATCGGCTTCGTCGCGAAAGAGGGCGCGCTCACCGGGTTCTTGACCGAAGCACAGGGTGGCTCGCCCTGGGGCTGGGTCGGCCTCATCGGTATTGGTCTCGGCTCGGTGCTGACGATGGCGTATGGTTGCCGGTTCTTGTGGGGCGCTTACGCAACGAAGAAGACGGCAGACGGAACCGCGCGGCAACGTACCGAGTGGCCGGATCCGCCGATGGGATTTCTGTCGGCACCCGTCATCCTGTCATCGCTCTCATTGCTTGCGGGCTTGGCCGCCGGCTGGCTCGATCCGGCTTTTCAGCTGTACGCCACTACCGCGCCCCTCGCGACGCCGGGCTCTAGCGCGCAGCCGCATGCGGCGCATCTCGCACTCTGGCATGGACTCGAACCCGCCCTATTTGTTTCGCTTGCCGCGCTGATTCTCGGCTTTGCGATCTTCTGGGTGACCCGCGCCGCGACCAGCGCAGACCGCTTTCTTCGTTTCACCGCGGCTGACGCCTACAACGGTGTCATGCGCGGCATCGACAAGCTCTCCGTGGTGACGACGTCGCTTACCCAGCGCGGCTCGCTCCCGATCTATGTCGCGATCGTGTTCATCGTGTTCGTGGGCGCCGAGGCGACGGCGCTGCTGTCATCGCCAGACTGGCGGATTGATTTGGCCGCGTGGCATAGCCCCGTGCAAATCGTCGTTGCTCCGCTCATGATTCTCGCCGGCATCCTCGCCGTTCGGGTCACCAAGCGCTACACCGGTGTCGTGCTGGTCTCTGTGACCGGTTCTGGCATGGTCGTCCTCTTCGCTACGAGCGGGGCTCCTGACCTCGCGCTCACTCAGATTCTTGTCGAGACCGTGACTCTGGTCGCTTTCGCTCTCGTGCTCCGCCGTATTCCTGCCCGCATGGGCCAACACAATCGTTCCGTTGCTCCGATTGCCCGTGCCGTGCTGGCTGCTGCTGTCGGTCTCACGATGGCAGCGGTTGCCGTGGTGGCGACAGGGGCACGTGTGGCGGAACCAATTTCCAACCAGTTTCCGCCGCTCGCGTATGAGTACGGTCACGGCAAGAACGTCGTCAACGTCGCTCTTGTCGACCTGCGTGGGTGGGACACCATGGGTGAGCTCAGTGTCCTGATTCTGGCCGCCACCGGTGTCGCTTCGTTGGTGTTTGTCACCGACCGCGCCGACCTGTTGTCACAGACCCGCGCGGTTCCGAAAGCGGTCACGCGGAGGGGGCGTCGCCGCCCGCTTGTCGAGACGGGCAATGGCGTCGCCGCTCAAACGCTCGATAACCGCAGCAATCCGCGTGCCTGGCTCGTGGGCGGTCAGATGATGAACGAGGAAAGCCGTTCGATCATGCTCGAAGTGATCGTGCGTATTCTCTTCCACACCATCATCGTCGTCTCGATCTACCTCCTCTTCGCCGGCCATAATTTGCCTGGCGGCGGCTTCGCCGGTGGGCTCGTCGCCGGGATGGCGCTCGTGATGCGGTACATCGCCGGTGGGCGACACGAACTGGGAGCCGCCGCACCCACCGATGCTGGCATGCTATTGGGTGCCGGTATGACGATTGCGGTGCTGACGGCGGTCGTGCCGATGTTCTTCGGCATGGCGCCCCTGGAAAGCACCTTCTGGGAGGCAGAAATTCCGGTGATCGGGCACGTCGAGTTCGTGACGTCGACGCTTTTCGACATCGGTGTCTACCTTGTTGTAGTCGGCCTGGTGCTTGATGTGCTGCGTAGCCTCGGCGCAGAAGTTGACCGTCAAACCCAGGAACGACGCCGGCGATTGGAGCGAGTATGAACGCTTCATCAACGCTCATTGTGATCATGGCCGTGCTCTTCGCTGCCGGTGTCTACGCCATGATGGAACGCTCGCTCACACGCGTGCTCATCGGTTTTCTTTTGCTGGGTAATGCAACGAACCTGCTGCTGCTGATTGTGATGGGCGCTCCCGGTATTGCGCCGTTCTTCGGTTCTGGCGACGTGTCAGAGATGAGCGACCCGCTCCCGCAGGCGCTCACCCTGACAGCCATCGTCATCACGTTCGCCGTCAGCGCCTTCCTGCTTGCGTTGATTTACCGATCATGGCAACTCGGCGAGGCCGACATCGTTGAAGACGACGAGACCGACATCGCCGTTCGTGAGCGTGGTGCTGAAGAAGATGACGTCATGGACGACGAAGAGTTCGGCGACGACGATCCAGACATCGCCACCGACTTCGTGGGCACCGAAACGTCGCCGATTACCGTGCTCCACACGCGTGACTTCGCTGGCATCGACGACAACGCACCCGTCGACACCCCCGACCAACCGACCCCGAACGGAGGTGAGCGTTGATGGATATGAGCATCCTGGTTCCGCTGATCGTGACGCTCCCCCTGCTCGGAGCGGCCATCACGCTAATCTTCGGGCGCATGCGTCGCGTGCAGATCATCACGTCGATCGTCACGCTCACCGTCGTCTTCGTTATCGCAGGAGCCCTGCTGTTCGCGGTCGATGGCGGCAGCCCGATCGCGGTGTCGGTGGGCGGCTGGCCGATCCCCTTCGGCATCGTGCTCTATGTCGACCGCTTGGCGGCCCTGCTTGTTGCCGTTTCCAGTCTCGTTCTCCTCGCGGTGTTGTTGTTCTCCGTTGGGCAGGGTGCAGCGGACGGTGATAGTGAGACCCCGGTCTCCATCTTCTTCCCGTCGTACCTGATTCTGGGCGCCGGTATCTTCAACGCGTTTATCGCTGGTGACCTTTTCAACCTCTATGTCGGGTTCGAGATTCTGCTCGTCGCCTCCTACGTCCTGATCACGCTGGGTTCGACCGAGTCGCGCATCCGCAGCGGCGTGGTCTACATCGTCGTTTCGCTCGTCTCGTCGATTCTGTTCCTCGCAGCGATCGCCATGATCTACGGCGCACTCGGCACCGTCAACATGGCGCAAATTGCCGAGCGGATGGGGGAGCTGCCCGAAAGCACGCAGCTCGTTCTGCACCTGATGCTTGTCATCGCGTTCGGCATCAAGGCCGCCGTCTTCCCCGTGAGCTTCTGGCTGCCAGACTCCTACCCGACGGCGCCTGCCCCGGTCACCGCAGTGTTCGCGGGGTTGCTAACGAAGGTTGGCGTTTATGCGCTGATTCGCACCGAAACGCAGCTGTTCAACTCGTCCGATATCAACACGCTGCTGTTGATCGTTGCGCTCGCGACAATGGTGGTGGGCATTCTGGGTGCGGTCGCGCAGGCCGAGCTGAAACGTATCCTGTCATTCACTCTGGTCAGCCACGTCGGCTACATGATCTTCGGCCTTGCCATTGCAACTCCGGCGGCGATTGGCGCCACTGTCTACTACACGGTGCACCATATCGTCGTGCAAACCACCCTCTTTCTTGCCGTCGGTCTTATCGAGCGAAAAGCTGGTTCCACGTCGATCCTCCGCGTGCGCGGGCTGATGAAGGCGGCTCCGCTCATCGCCGTGCTGTACTTCATCCCAGCGATTAACCTGGGTGGCTTGCCACCGTTCTCCGGCTTCATCGGCAAGTTCGCGCTGTTTAGCGCGGCCGCCGATGAAGGCACGCCCCTCATGATGGTGCTGATTATCGGCGGCATTGTGACAAGCCTGCTGACGCTGTACGCACTCATGCGCGCGTGGAACCTTGCGTTCTGGCGCGAAGAAGAGGACTCGGTCGAAACCGATTTGCGCATCAGCTACCTTGGCAACGCGCCTGCCGCTGACGACACCAGGGAGCAGCGCGTGATCCCGCGCATTATGACGGCGGCCACCACCGGGATGGTCGCAGTCACGGTCGCGCTGACGGTGTTCGCTGGCCCGCTTTACGACGTCTGCATGCGCGTCGGAGATGCGCTGCTCACGCCGATCTCACTGGAGAACCTGGAGGTCGCTGATGATTGACAATCGTCGCACCGCCGCTCGAGCGTTATGGACCCAGCTCCCATTCTTTGTCTGGCTCATTCTGTTGTGGATGCTGCTGTGGGGGCAGTTCACTGTGCTGTCGTTGCTGACCGGAACCATTGTCGCGATCTTCACGACGCGCGTGTTCCGCCTGCCTCCCGCTGAACTCTCCGGCCGTATTAACCTCTGGTACGGGCTCATCTTCGCGGTGACATTTACGATCGCCGTGGTGATGGGCTCACTGCAGGTGGCTTGGCATGTCTGGAACGGCAAGCGCCCAGGCACCGCCATCATTGCGGTTCCGCTTGACACCGATGACGACCTGATCATGACGCACGTCGGCGTCACCGCGTCGCTGATACCCGGTTCTCTCGTCGTACAAACCGACAGGAAGAACCGCATTCTGTACCTCCACATCATCGGGGTGAAGAGCCTCGATGACGTGGAGCGTCAGCGTGCTGGCGTATTGCGCTGGGAAGATCGCATCGTACGCGCCGTTGGCTCTCGAGAGCAGATGCAAGCGCTGAAAAAGCGTGAGGCCGCACACCACGGGAGCACAGCATGAGCCCACTCCTGCTCGTCATCATTATTGTTTTCGGCATTGCCGCGGTACTGACGATTTACCGCATCGTGCGCGGGCCCTCCATTCTTGACCGCGCCGTCGCCAGTGACGTTTTACTCACCGAAGTGATGTGCGTGCTGGGTGCCGAAATGGCGATCAACCACCACACTCGATCGCTGCCTGTGCTGCTCATCATTGCCGCGGTGGGGGTGTTCGGGTCGATCTCGGTCGCCCGCTACGTCGCACGGAGGGATAACCAGACCTCATGACCGGTGACCAGATTCTTGACCTCGCGGTACTGATCCTGATTCTGATCGGTGCGCTGCTGTGCCTATCGGCGGCTGTTGGCCTGCTGCGTTTTCGTGATGTACCTACGCGCCTGCACGCAGCCACCAAGCCGCAGGTGCTCGGTTTCCTCTTGATCTGCCTCGCGATCGCGCTGTCTGCCCGCTCGCTCCCCGCGACCGCAATGCTTGTCGCCATCGTCGTCGTGCAGTTCGCTACGGCGCCGCTATCGGCACACATGGTCGGCCGTCAGGCGTACCGTAACGGAACCATCGACGAAGAGTCATTGTTCGTTGACGAGCTCAAAGACGCGAAAGACATCGCTTCGGAGTAGCGCCCACATGTGACTGCGTTCCCACCGCTGTTGAGGGTCGAGCCCCACAGCGTAGGGTGAGAGAGCGGTTTACGTAAGGGGACAAAACAATGAATATCGCACCCGGTTGGTATGGGGTTGCCGGAACCAGCGATGTGCGCTGGTGGGACGGCGCGAAGTTTCGCACGATTCTGTTGCGCGACGGTGCCGTTGTGTACGAGAAGACCCGTTCGCAAACGCCCACCATGTCGTATCTGCTGGGCGGCATCCTGGTGCTCCTGGGCCTTACTCGACTTGCTGCACTGAGTCGCGACAACGTCGACGTCGCTTTCGCGGTTTTCCTCTTCATCGTCGGCATTCTTAGCGTTATCAGCGCTGCGCTGGGTAGAAAGATTGAGAAGCTTCCCGCACCTTCGCTGGCGCCATACGCTGATCCCCGCACGATGCCGTGGCCGGGCCACACGGAGCCTGGGGCGATTGCTCCCGGCTGGTACGCAGCTCCGTCGGCCAAGCTGCCGCGGTGGTGGACGGGTGCTCGCTGGAGTGAATACCTGTCCGTGCGTCAGTTGCCGTTACCTGTCGCTGGTCAACGCGGCCGGATGGTGGCGTCAACGTGGATTGGCGTGGCGACGTTCGGGATCCTGTCGCTGCTCTGCCTTGGGCTCGCCCTCGTGGGTGCCAGCAACGGGATCGGTGAGATGGTCGCGATCGGAGTGATCTTGGCGGTTCTCTTCGTAGTGCTGGCCTTCGTGTTCGCATTTTATGGCGCGTACATGGTGCGTGTTTATACGCTGCCGACGACTCCTCCCGGGTACAACGCATGACAATTGTGCCCGGCTGGTATGCGGTTCCCGGAACGGCGGGTGTGCTCGCTACTACTTCTTCGGCGTGAGCGTGAGCGTGTCGGTGGTTCCGGCGGCAACTGCCCTCTTCGTAAAGGCCCACGGCAGTTGCTTGCCGTCCGCCCACATCGGCGTCTGGTCGACGTAGTTGGGGTGGAACGCGTGACCGCTTGTTCCGGTGAGGTGGATCCAGGTCGAGGCATCCCAATCACTGACGTCGATCACCATGCGCATCGAAGGCACCGTCGTTGTTTCGAAGCTCTTGCCAATCGTCCAGCCGGTCGCGTCGACCACGCTGGCACCACCGCCCACGTCGTAGGGGCCGCGGTTGAAGAGCCACTCGATCGGCGCGATGCCACTGGAGCCGAAGGTGTCTGAGCGCAGTGTGATGGCGTGCAGCGCGCCCCAGTTCCACTTCGTCGGGTCATCACCCTGGAGTTCCACCATGCGGTCGTAGGCCTTCTCGACCGCATAGACGAGCATGTCGTCTTTCGACGTGATGCCCAGCTCGTCATTAACCCACCACTCTGATTCAGGGTTATTGAGCAATCCATCGACGACGAGGAAGAGGCGTGATTGACCGGTGACAGGCGCCGGAACATCACGCTCAGCGAACATCGCCATGACGAGTGTGTCCCACAGCACGTTGGCGTAGGCGGCGGCCGCACTGCTCTTCGCGTTCTGCGCGTCCCAACCGGCGAGGAGGTCAAGGGCTGTCTGTACACCTTCCCGGTCACTCGCGACGTTCGCCACCGCAGTGGTGAGACGCTTGCCGATAAACATTTCTTGGTCGATCTGAATCGCGCGCATCTGATCGGCGGTGACCGGCCCCTCGGCGATCGCCGCCTCGATGAGATTCACGATGCGGTCGGCGCGGTATCCCTCATCCCAGTCGCGGGAGAGGAAATAGGGGTAGGAGTCATCAACGATCGCAGCGTTTGCGGTGACGATGTAGCCCGCCTTGGGGTTGACCGCCCGCGGAAGCGCGGCAAAGGGAATGTAGCCCTGCCAGTCGTAGGCGCTGTCCCACCCCGGCTGCGGAATCCAGCCATCGCCTGCACCACGGATCGGCAGGTTTCCGGGAGCCTGATAGGCGATATTTCCGTCGACATCTGCGTAGATCAGGTTCTGCGCTGGCACGGAGAACAGGGCGGCAGCGGCTTGGAAGTCTTCGACGCTGTGCGCGGTGTTGAGCGCAAAAATCGCGGCAGGGGTCGTGGTGACTTCGAGGGCCGTCCACTTCAAGCTGACCGCATAGCTGTCGCCCTCGGGTGCGTTCGCGTAAGTGGCGTCGTCGGCGATCTGTGTGAAGTCGCCGGTGAGGCCCGAGACGATCGGCCCGTGCACGGTGGACTTGACGGTGAGTTTGATGTCATCGCCACCGGCCACCTTGACGATTTCGGTGCGCTCTTCGAAGTCAACGAGGGCACCGTCGCGCCAATACTGATCGCCCTGCACACGCTCGACGTAGAGGTCGGCGACGTCGGTGGTGAGGTTGGTGAATCCCCACGCGATGGTCTCGTTGTGGCCGATCACAATGCCAGGCAGCCCGGAGAAGCTGAAGCCACCCACGTCGAACGGGCACGCAGGTGACGGCTGCGCGCACTTGAGTTGCATTTGCGTCCACACGCTCGGCAACGCCGCACCGAGGTGGGGGTCGTTCGCGAGCAGGGGCAGGCCGGTGTCGGTGTGCTCGCCCGAGACGACCCACGAGTTTGAGCCGATGCCTTCTCCAGCATCGCCCACGAGCTTCTCGACGGCCTCCAGGACGCCGCCCGCCGTCGCCCACTCGATGCCGGAGGCGCCAACGGTCGGAACTTCCACCGTTCCGCTTGATGCTCCCGAACCGGACGCCATGGTTCCGGAACCATCACCAGCGCCCTGAGAGACGGTCGGTAGCGTCGCAGCGTCAACGATGGTGGGGTGCTCGTCGAACGGGTAAGCGGGGTAGAGCTCAGCAATCTGCTCGGGGGTGAAGTCTTGCAGAAGCAGGGCGCGCGTGGTCTCATCTTCGATGTTGGTGCGCAGATCCCAGGCCATCGCCTTCAGCCACGCCACGGAATCGGTGGGTGTCCACGGCTCGGGTTCATAGCCTGGCGTGGTTAAACCAAGCACCGAATACTCCAGGGCAAGGTCGCCGCCCTGACGCTCATCGAGGTACGCGTTGACACCTTCGGCGTAAGACTCGTAGTAGCTCAGCGTCGTCTCGTCGAGCGCCTTCACCTCTTGTTCGGCGATTTCGTGCCAGCCGAGGGTGCGCAAGAACTTGTCGGTGCCGACCTGGGACTTGCCGAAAAGCTCGGCGACGCGGCCGGCAGTGACGTGGCGACGGAAGTCCATCTCCCAGAAACGATCCTGCGCGTGCGCGTAGCCCTGGGCGAAGAACAGGTCGTCGGTGTTCTGCGCGGTGATCGTGGGCACGCCCTGCTCGTTGCGTTGAATGGTGACCTCGGCGGTCAGCCCATCGACCGTGGCGGCGCCGTTGTAGGTCGGGAAGGGGCGCTGAATCGTCCAGTTCAGGAGCGCTGATGCCGCAATCACGATGACAACGATGATTGCGATGAGCGTGAGCGCAGATCGTTTGACAATGGTTCCGGCGGTCAGCGGCTGCTTTGCCACGGTGGTCGTCGATTCGGTCGTCATTTAACTATCCCCCAGGTTGGTGGAGTGCCGTCGCTCGGTTTCGAACCGGGTCCAGCCCCCTTGGGCATCGTACCCAATCCCGGTGGTGTCGTCAGACGCGCTGGGTATCGCGTCGGAAAAACAGCACGGCAAGTGCGGTAAACGCGGCGAACCAGAACAGCAGACTCGGAACCGCCCAGACGCTGGGGGCGACACCGATAATGGCGCTTTGCGCAAGATTCGCGATGCCCCAGAGCGGTGTGAACTGCGCGGTCAGCTGCACAAGCTCGGGGAGTGCGGCGAGCGGAACAAACAGGCCACCCATGAAGGCAAGCACAGGAAGCAGCGGGCCCATGTATCGCATGGCGTTTTGCGAAGGGAACGCATAACCCACGGCCAGGCCGAGGCTCGTCATCGACAACGAGGTCAGCCACGCCAACACACCCGCAGCGATGACATTCGGCAACGGTGCGGTGATCCCGAGGAGAGCGCCCGCGATGACCGTGATGATGACGGCGATTGCGGAGAGCACCATGCCTGTGCCTACCTTAATCAGGATGTAAATGAGGGGGTTCAGTGGCGTGAGGCGCAGTTGGCGCGACCACCCCATGCCGCGCTCGTAAGCCACGGTCACACCCGTCATCGTGGAGCCGACGAGCGCCGCATACACCGCCATCGAAATCATGATCGGGAGTGCGGCTGACGTGCCGTCTTTGGCAACCGGAACCTCGGTGAGAGACGTGTTCTTGAGGGGGAGGGCGACCAGCAACAGCATGGCCACCGGGAACACGACCGTGAAGATGATGACCGAGTAGTTGCGAAAGAGGCGCTTCAGCTCGAGGCCGAAGAACGTCCAGGTGAAGCCGCCGTAGCGGGGCACGTTGCGGTTGGTGACGTCGATGCGTTCCATGTCAGTTCTCCGCACTGGTCAGGCGCAGGAACGCCTGCTCGAGGTTCTGGCTGGTGACGGCCACGTCTCGTGCCGCGGTCTGCGTGAGCAGATAGCGCGCGACGGTGTCGGAGTCGCCGGTGTGGATGACAATACGGTTGCCGCGAATCGTGACGTCATCGGCTGCCGGAATGGCGGCGAGTTGCTGCTGCGTTGCTCCAGGCAACTCTGCCTCCACGCGGCGGCCAGATGCCATCGCCTTAATCTCAGCCGTGGTTCCGTCTGCCACAATCTGACCCTGGCGGATCAGCACGATGCGATCGGCGTATTGGTCGGCCTCTTCGAGGTAGTGGGTGGCGAACACGACGGTACGGCCGCGCTTAGCGTCGGCGTGGATCGCCTGCCAAAACGATTGACGGCCTTCGACGTCCATTCCCGTGGTGGGTTCGTCAAGCACGATCAGCGCAGGATCGCTCACCAGGGCCATGGCAAAACGGAGGCGTTGCTTCTGACCTCCCGAGCACTGCTGCACGCGCCTTGTGGCGATGTCGGTGATGCCCGCGCGCGCCATCGCTTCGTCGATACTGATCGTGCCGACGAAGAGTGACGCGGTCATACGCATGGTGTCACGAACGGTGACATCGCCGAGCAGGCCGCCGGTCTGCATGACCGCGGAGACAAGGCCCCTGGCGATGGCGGCGCGAGGAGTCATGCCGAACAGCTCGACGGAACCGCTGGTGGGCTGGCTGAGGCCGAGCAGCATGTCGATCGTGGTGGTCTTACCCGCACCGTTTGGGCCGAGGAATGCGACGACTTCGCCGGGGTTGACGGTGAGGCTCACGCCGTCAACGGCGGTGTGTGAGCCGAACGTCTTCGTCAGCGACGTGGCGCGCACTGCGGGTGTCATGGTTCCAGCCCACTCCAGTTCTCGATGATTCGCAAATCCACGTGGCATATCCGCCCGGTCGTTGAGCGTGCGAGACGAAACGCACCGATACCGCCTGCCCATCGCCCGAACAACGAAGCCGGGCTCCCGCATGCCACTGGAACCCGGCTTTCGTTAACGCGACTTAGTCGGTGCCTGCGTCGAACGCAGCCGATTCGCCAGCAGCATCGAACTCGGCGGCGGCTGCCCGCTGCTCGTCCGTGCCCTCAGCGATCTCGGCAGCGTCACCCTGCTTGTAGCCGCCGACGAGCTCGCCGGTGGGGCCACCGATGAGGCCGAGTGCCGCGTACTGCTCGAGGCGCGAGCGCGAGTCAGCGATGTCGAGGTTGCGCATGGTGAGCTGACCGATGCGGTCCTTCGGGCCGAACGCAGCGTCGCCGACCCGCTCCATCGAGAGCTTCTCAGCGGCGTACGACAGGTTGGACGACTCGGTGTTGAGGATCGTGTAGTCCTCACCACGGCGCAAGCGCAGCGTGACGGTACCTGAGATGGTGGAACCAACCCACTTCTGGATCGACTCGCGCAGCATCAGTGACTGGGGCTCGAGCCAGCGGCCTTCGTACATCAGGCGACCGAGGCGACGACCCTGCTCGTGGTAGGTCGCGAGGGTGTCTTCGTTGAGGATGCCGTTGACGAGGCGCTCGTAGGCGGTGAACAGCAGGGCCATGCCCGGTGCTTCGTATATGCCGCGCGACTTCGCTTCGATGATGCGGTTTTCGATCTGGTCGCTCATGCCGAGGCCGTGGCGGCCACCGATGCGGTTGGCTTCGAAGACCAGGTCGACGGGGTTTGCGAACTCCTTGCCGTTGAGGGCAACGGGGCGGCCAGCGTCGAACGTGACGGTGACGTCTTCGGTTTCGATCTCCACCGACGGGTCCCAGAACTTGACCCCCATGATCGGCTCAACGATCTCCAGCGACACATCGAGGAACTCGAGGGTCTTGGCTTCGTGCGTTGCACCCCAGATGTTGGCGTCGGTCGAGTACGCCTTCTCCGCGGAGTCGCGGTACGGGTAGCCGTTCGCGACGAGCCACTCGCTCATCTCCTGGCGACCGCCGAGCTGCGACACAAAGTCAGCGTCAAGCCATGGCTTGTAGATGCGCAGTGCGGGGTTTGCGAGCAGACCGTAGCGGTAGAAGCGCTCGATGTCGTTGCCCTTGTAGGTGGAACCATCGCCCCAGATGTCGACGCCGTCTTCCTTCATGGCGCGCACGAGCAGCGTGCCCGTGACGGCGCGGCCGATCGGGGTCGTGTTGAAGTAGGTGCGTCCGCCCGAGCGGATGTGGAAGGCCCCGGTCTGCAGGGCGACGAAACCCTCCTCAACGAGGGCGGTCTTGCAGTCAACGAGGCGCGAAACCTCGGCACCGTACTCGAGCGCGCGGCCGGGGATCGACTCAATGTCGTCTTCATCCGGCTGGCCGAGGTCGCCCGTGTACGTGCACGGAACCGCTCCGTTGTGTCGCATCCAGGCGACGGCTACGGAGGTGTCGAGCCCTCCCGAGAATGCGATGCCGACGCGCTCGCCGACGGGAAGGGATTCGAGAACCTTAGACATGGTTCCAGTCTACCGGCGGATTTCGAGCATTTTTCCCTGCTTACGCGCGCTTATACACGCGAATCTTCGCCGCGCGCAACCCCCTTGGTCGCACTATGGCCGCTCCGTATTGTCGAGTTCACACCAAAAGTGGTGCGCTCTCATACCAAGGAGAGCCTCCAGATAGGAGTTCTGACATGACGTTCCTCGGTTTTCTTCTGCTCGGATTGATTGCCGGCGTAATTGCCAAGGCGCTACTGCCCGGAAGGCAGGGTGGCGGATGGCTGGCGACGCTTGCTCTCGGTGTTGTGGGTGCGTTGCTCGGTGGATGGCTGGGTAGCTTGCTCTTCAACCGCCCGCTCACGGAGTTCTTCGATATCCAGACGTGGTTGCTGGCAATTGCGGGCGCGATCATCGTGCTCCTGCTGTACGGACTCCTGACCCGCGGTTCCGCCAAGGCGCGCTAGAGGCGCAACAGTGTTTGAGAAGGCCCAGCCGATAGCGGCTGGGCCTTCTCCGTCTTCTTAGTGTGGTGGAGCCTCTCGATCCAAGTCACCCACACGAGCCGTAGTTTCGGCGCGCAGGGACTGCGCGGTGATCGTGCCAGCCTCTGTGCGTTGCATGCGCACGGCCTCACCATTGAGAAGCCGGGGCCAGTCGCAATCGGTGAGCGCACTGATTCCGGCCCGAAGGAAGACGCCGTGGGCGACGACAATGGTCGGTGTGCCTTCCGACTCGGCGAGAATCCGCTCAAGCGCGGTCGCCGCACGGTCGCGCAACGTGGCCCATGGTTCCGCCCGAGGAAAATTGCCATCTGGCCAACGTGCGATGGCGTCATCGACGGGTTGCCCCTCGGCCTGACCGAAATCACGCTCGATGAGGTCGGCGCTCAGGGTGGGGTTGCCGAGACCGAAAGCGTCGCCCAGAATCGCTGCGCTCTGACGCGCGCGGGTGAGGGGCGATGACACCACGCGCTGCCATTCGGCCATGTCGCGGAGCACGGGGGCGAGCGTCGCGATCTGTTCACGGCCGGCATCGTCGAGCTCGATATCGGAGCGACCCTGAAACAGGCGCCGATCGTTCCAGGCGGTGCGGCCGTGGCGCACGACGATAAGCATTACGCGGTCACCAGCGGCGCGGCTGCCGTTGCGGCACCCTGGCGAAAGGCGTGCACGCCGGCAACCTCAACGCGTACCCGGTCGCCATGCGCGGGACGGAAGCCGACCGTCTTCACCCGGAAGCTCATGCCTGCCCAATCGACGACGAGGTCTCCACCGTCAGCCGTAAAGAGGGAGGAACGCACGATCCCATCCCCATCGGGATCGGCAACAACACGCACGTCTTGGCGGGCGATGGTGGCCTCGGCTTGGCCGTCACCGACGAGGTCTCCACCGAGGAGGGGAGCGGTCAGGGGGTGATCGCACGCCCGGAAGATACCGTCAGTCACTGTGCCCGCAACGATCGTTGCGTCATTCAAGAACGTGGCAACGAATGTCGATGCCGGCGCGCTGAGAACCTCGGCAGGCGTGCCGATCTGCTGTACCCGACCGGCATCCATAATCATCACGCGGTCGGCGATCGCCAACGCTTCTGCACGGTCGTGCGTGACGTGCACCACCGTGGTTCCGAAGTCTCGCGTCAGCGCGTGCAGCTCGAGTCGTAGACGATCACGCAGCGGCTCATCGAGCGCAGACAGGGCTTCGTCGAGGAGGAGAACGCGGGGTCGAGTGACGAGGGCGCGTGCCAGGGCGACGCGCTGACGCTGCCCACCGGAGAGTGTGGCCGGGTCGCGCCTGGCATAACCGTCCAACCCCACGAGCGTGAGCATTTCATCAACGCGCTGGTGTCGTTCCGTGCGGACAACCCCGGCACGGCGCAGGGGATAGTCGACGTTGCGAGCGACGTTCCAGTGCGGCCAGACGGCGTGCTGTTGAAACACCATGCCGAGCCCGCGCGCCTCGGGCGGAACCGGTCGGCCTTGGCCGGCGACGACCTCGCCGCCGATCGAGATATGCCCGGCGGTCGGCGTCAGGAATCCCGCAATCGTGCGCAACAGCGTGGTCTTGCCCGAACCGGAAGGGCCAACGAGCGCGATTGACTCCCCGTCGGCAATCGTGAGGTCGATATCGGCGAGGCCGAGCGTGCCGTTCGGGTAGCGCAGTGAAACCGCGTCAACAGAGACAGAAGCCATGATGTCCTTTCGATGCCTACGAGCGTGCTGTCGATCGCGTGGCGAAGCCAATAACCGCGATCCCCAACAACGCAACGAGAAGCGAGAGCGCAGCTGCGGTTCCAAATGCCCCCGCCTGCTGCAGATTAAAGATGACGACGCCGAGCGTTTGCGAGCCGGGTGAGAGCAGCAAAACGGACAGGGTCAGTTCGCGCACCGCGGTCACCGCGACGATGACGCCGCCGGAGAGCGCAGCGGGCAGCGCCATGCGTGCAGAAATGTCCCACAGCGCTCGCACCGGGCCAGCGCCGGCGATTCTCGCCGACTCCTCGGCGCTCGCGGCAGTGCTCTGCAGCGGCGCGACGACCGCCTGCACCACCAGCGCAATGAACGAGGTGACATACGCGCAGAGAATCAGCCACGGAGTGTTGAACAGGCCGATACGCGGCGCAATGATGAGCCATGCGACGGCGATCACGAGGCCCGGGATGGCTTGCGGAACCAGGGTGAGGGCCTGGAGTCCGCGTGCACTTTTCAGCGTGGTGCGGGTCGTGACGACACCGACAGCAAGGCCGAGCACCATGCACACCAGGGCTGCGCCGAGAGCCAGCATGATCGAGTTCGTTGCACCGGTCATGGTGTTCGAGCTACTGATCGCTGTCACAAAGTGGTCGAGTGTGATGTTCTCCATCGTGAACGGCAGACCGGGTGCGCGAATAAGGGCCTGCATGGCGAGCGCACACAGTGGCAACACGGTGAGGCCCAGCACGACGATGGCAACAATCATCCCCAGCGATCGCCGCCAGCGTCCCAGCGGCGTGCGCTGAATGGTTCCGGTCACGTCAAACTGCACACCGCGACGGCCGCGCGCAGAAATGACGGCGTCGAGCACGAGCGACAAGACCGCAACGGTGAGCAAAACGCTGCCGATCGTGGCAACGACGGTGAGGGGACTGTCTACTGTGGCGGACTGCAGGTAGCGGTAGACGAGTGTCGATAGCGTCGTGAAGCGCTCAGGCAAGCCAATGATGGAGGGAATGCCGAAGTCGGCGAGGTTGCCGACGGTGATGAGGACGAAGCTGGACAGCAGGGCGGGGCGCAGCAGGGGAAGTGTCACCGTGGTGAGGGCGCGTGCGGGGCCCGCGCCAGAAATCCGGGCCGCCTGCTCGAGGTCGGAGGGAATGCGACGCAGAGCCGCCGACATGATGAGCATCGCGAGCGGGTAGCTGTGCACGGTCAACAGGAAGATCACGCCATCGCCGCCGTACAGCGACCATAGTGGCGCACCGGTGAACGATGCCCACCAACGGTTCAGGGGGCTGGCCGGGCCGAGCACACCGAGCCACGCAATGGCGCCGACGAACGGCGGAACCAGCATGGGAGACAGCGCGAACAGGCGCAGCATGTTGCGCCCTGGCAGGTCGGTGCGGTCAAACAGAATTGCGAGTGCCGTGCCGAATGCCACAGCGAAGAGGCCGCTGATGGTCGCGGAGACGACCGAGTTGACGGCCGCTTCACGCATGTCTTCTTCAAGCAGGACGGAGAAATCGCCGCCACTGAGCGCCAGCATGACGACGGCGGTGAGTGGAACCACAATGACGGCACCGCACGCGATCCAGAGCGCAAAGACGAGCGTGGAAAGGGAACGTGGGCGGGCCGAGCCCGAGGCCCGGCCAGTGGCCGAGCCTCGGGGGGTAGCGGTGAGGGTGCTCACTTGAGGAAGAGCGTCCGGAAGGTCTCAACAGCAGCGTCCTGCGACGAGCGGATCGTCTCAAGGTCGGGGCTGAAGATCGTGATGTCGCTCATAGCCGGAGCGCCTTCTGGCGAGCCCACGTCGGAGCGAACCGGCAGGTACGCCTGCTCGACGGCGAGCTTCTGGCCCTCGGCGCTGACCAAGAAGTCAATGAATGCCTGCGCGGCTTCCGGGCTGTCCGAGTCAGCAAAGATGCCGGCCGGCTGTGACACGTACGGCACACCCTCGGTCGGGTAGGAGACCGCGATCGGTGAACCCTGGGCGGCGAGCTCGCGCACCAGGTAGTCAACGACGATGCCGACCGGCTGGGTGCCGGTAGCAACGGCCTGCGAGACCGGACCATTGCTGTCGGCAATGACCGGCTTGTTCTTGGCGAGGTTTTCCAGCCACGTTTCGCCGAGGGCGTCTTCGTTCATCCAGACCGCGGCGTTGTATGCGGCTGCCCCCGAGACATCCGGGTTCGGCATGACGATCTTGTCGGCGTATGCAGCGTCGGTGAGCTCCTGCCACGACGTCGGGGGCGTGGTGATCAGTGTCGTGTTGTACGCGATGACCGTCGGGATAATGCGCGTGCCGACGTAATAGTTTTCGTCGTCGACGACGTCGGGGTTGAGGGACTCCACGTCCTTCGGGGTGTACTGGGCGAGCAAACCATCCGCCGCATAGTTCTCGAAGGTTGCCGAGTCGGCAGCCAGGAGAACGTCAGCCTGGATTTCGCCAGAGGTCTGCTCGGCAGCGATACGCGCGGTGAGGTCACCGGTACCTGCGCGGAAGATCTCGACGGTGACCTCGGGGTGCGTTTCGTTGAAGGCGGCAACCAGAGCGTCAGCCTTCGCCTGCGGCTCCGACGTGTACAGCGTGATGGTCGTGGGCTCGAGCGTTTCGGGGGCGGATTCGCTGGATTCGGGCTTGGTCTCGGGTGCGGCTTCCGTCGCAGGGGCGGAGCAGCCGGCGAGCAGCATGCCGCCGGCGGCGAGGGCGGTGAGAGCAAACAAACGGTGACGCTTGATGGTCATGGTTTTCCTTAACGAGTAGGGATGGTGAGGGGAGAAGTGAAAAGTGGGCGGGGGGTCTGGAGCGCAACCGCCGTGGTGGCCGCGGCGCCGGGAAGCAGGTGCACCAGCGAGAACATCGGCATGTCATGACCGCTGACGTATTGCGGGCCAGCGTCCATGACCTGGTGGTAGGAAAGCGACGGGCCGACGGAGATCGGAACCCCGCGAACCGTGGCTGACAGCGCGTGATGGAAATGCCCGGAGAGGACTAAGCGCACGTCGCGACCGGCAGAAATGTCGAGAAAGGCGCTGGCGTCCGCAAGACCCGCACGTGCCAGCGACGGCATGGGGGAGCCAAGCGGTGCGTGGTGCACGGCGATCACGGTGCCGAGCGGAGCGGGCGTTTCCAGCTCGGTGCGCAACCAATCGCGCTGCACGGCGCCGAGCTCGCCGGTGTGAGAATCGAGCAGAATAACCCGCAGGCCATCGAGCATGACGGTGCGGTAGTGCGTTGTCTCGTGACCGCGGAGCACCCTCGAAGCGTCGGGGTCATCATGATTACCGAGCACCGTGAGGACGGGGGCGCCAGCCTGCTGCTCGAGTTTGGCGAAGGCGTCACGCAGCGCGGGGTAGATGCCGGGGTTGCGTCGCTCCGCGAGGTCACCAGAGACGATGATGGCCTCGGGGGTGACGCCGACGTCGGCGAGATAACTGCCGAGTCGAGTGAGGCGCTCGATGCCGTCAATCGATCCGTAGAGCGCGCGGTCTTCTGTGGCGTGCACGTCGCTGACGTGAACGATCGTGAGGCGGCCCGATTCAATGCTCATGCTGCGCGGTTTCCACGCGCCTTGCTCTGCAGGGCAAACAGCTGGCGTTCGGTGAGGCCGTGGGTGCGGAGATAGTCACGAGCTCCGCCCCACTCCGCGATGATGCTGAGCGCATAGTGCATGGCAGCTGGCGGGCTGTCCAGGTGTAGGCGCATGATGCCCGCACTGTCTTCGTGGCCTACGGCTGCCTGCTGTGCATGGGTGAGGCGAACCTTCCGCACCTCGGGGCCAGATGCCGCGTAGTCCGCAACAACCTCGTTCTCATCGTCGCCAGCGGCAAGTCGAGCGAGGGCGACGACGAGTCCGGTGCGGTCCTTGCCTGCGGTGCAGTGCACGAGGGCGGAACCGTCTGCGTCAGCGACAACGCCGACGGCAGCAGTCAATGCTGTGCCGCGCTCGCGGAGGAGCGTCTCGTACACCGATTCCAGAGTGCCGATAACCGGCGGCGTGGTTCCGTACAGGGGCACATTCACGACCGGGAGATCGGCGCGGCGTGCTGGCACTTCGTCGGGTTCGCGGAGATCAACGACCACGCTGACGCGCGCTGCTTCCAGCACCGCTTTGCCCGAGTCGGTGATCTGCTCCACAGCGCCGGTGCGAACCAGCCACGGGGTGGGTGCGCCGATCGTGCGGAGGTTGAAAATTCCGGTGTCGTTCGCCATGATCACTCCGTGTTACCTGCGTTCCGCTGGATCTGGAACGTCGTTACATGAGTAGCGTCACGGCCGTGGGTGAACGCCGGGTTACGGCGGGGCGACGTGGGCGGGAACGCGGAGTGTGCGGTGTATTGATCGCGCCGCTGTGGCGCACGTAACGTGGCGTGGGGAGTCAGTCGTCGGCGATCGCATCGGCGACGACATGACGCATTTGCGTGACATCGGCGTGTGACGCGTGCCTGGCAAGCTCCGCGTGAAGTGCATGCAGAACAACGGTGTGACCAAGACGCGCGTACGCCGGATCGACGGCGTGTGGCGTGCTGGCTGGGCCCGTTGAGATGGTCACGTGAGCGAGGCGCCCGAGAAAAGAGCGGGCATAGCTCGTGATGACAATGACGTGAGCGCCGCGTTCGTGGGCCGCGGTGACGGCGCGCATCGTTTGCGCGTTTGCCCCCGAATAGCTCAGCGCCAGGGCAACGTCACGGTCGGTGAGCGCATTGGCAGCAAACTGTTGGGCCAGTGCGTCAACCGGCGCCTCAATGGAATAGCCAATCGTCTGCATGCGCAGGGCGAAGTCTTGCAGCGGCGGGCCCGAGAATCCGCTGCCGATCAACACGATGCGACGGGCGTTCGTGAGCAGGTCGACTGCCCTGATGATGCGGTCTTCGTTGACGCATTCCCTTGCGGTGCTGAGCGCCGAGATGGCTTCGTCGAAGGCCGTCGCGCGCTGGTCGTCAGGAAGTGACGGTGAGGGTGTCGCCCTGGCGACTTCAAGGCGGAGGTGTTGAAATCCTCGAAACCCGAGGCTCTGGCACGCGCGGATCACGGTCGCGGTTGACGTGCCTGCGGCCTGCGCGAGCTCAGCGGTGGAGAGCCCGGTGATGTGGTCGGGGCGCTGAACAATGAGGTCGGCAACGCGTCGCTCGCTGGGCACGAGTGAGGCCAGCGATGCGCGGATTCGTGCGAGAGTGCCGGGGTCTGTCGTCATGGCCCGCCCTGTCGTGAAAAGTCGATGGCGTGAATCTACACGGCGGGGTTAACAAGAAGGGAACGCGAGTGAACGGGGAAGGGGGCGCGCTCAGGGTGCGGCGGTGGGGGCCGCGACTTCGGGTGCCGCCGTGGTCTCGGCGACCTCAGCCGATGGTTCCGGAACCACGGGTGCTGGCGAATCAGCACCGCGCCGCATGCGCGTGCGCCAGACGGCAAGCGCCGCGACCGCGAGAATGGCGGCGGCGATGCCGATGACGTAGAGGCCGACGCCGAAGTATCCGTTGGGTTGCAGGTACGGGTTGAGGAACGGGTAGGGGTACCAGTACGGGTCACCGGTGACCGGGCTCGTGACGTTCTCTCCGCGGAGGAGCGTGTACATCACCCAGGCGATGGGGAAGATCACGGCGACGCCCATGGCGGTCCAGCCCACGCGGCGCCGCGCAATGCAAAAGATGAGGTCGAGGAGGAAGATCGCGGGGCCGATGAGATGCAGTACTTCATTGGCCCAGACCACGGTGGCGCCCTGCTCCAGCACGTATCCGCGCAGCAGGATGTTGTAGACAATGCCGGTGACCACCATGTAGGTTCCGACGCTGATCCACGCGTACGACATCCAGCGTGGTTCCCACTGTTTGCGGGCGCCCCGTGTGAGTAGCCAGAGCCCGCCGATCAACATCACGATCGCGCCGAGACAGTTGGACAGGATCGTGAAGAAGCTGAAGAAGTTCACCAATGTCGTCGTAACGTCACGGCCCTTTTCTGCCGCGAGGGTGAACGTCGTGGTGAATTGTGCGATGACAGCGGCAGCGATGAGCGCCGCTGTTGCCAGGCGTACGATCGCCCAGATCACGCGGACATTCTTCGCCGGAGTCACTGCTGCGCCTTCGCTCATGCGGTTAGCGTAGCGGGTGGTCAGCGATTGACCGGGAACCCCGCGCGATATGTTGCGTGCGTCTGCCGCACCGCGCGCCTATCTGCCGCTGAGCCAGTCGCGGTACGCGTCAAAGGTGTACTCGCGCCCGAGGAAGTCGCGCACGAGGTCGGCCGCATCCTTCGTGCCGCCGGGCTCGAGCACCGATTCGCGGTAGCGGGTGGCGACGGTCTCGTTCATGAGGTCGTCGCCGAAAGCGGTGAGCAGATCGCGCGCGATGACCAGACTCCATTGGTAGGTGTAGTAGCTCGCGCCATAGCCGGTGAGGTGTCCGAACGAGCACGCGAAGTGGCTACCCTCAAGATTCTTGACGGGTGAAGTCGTGTCAACCCAGTGCGCGGCGGCCGCGGTGATGTCTGCCGGAACATCGTGGTGCAGTTGGTAGGAGACGCGGGCAAAGCCGAGCTGGCGCCGCACGAGAAGCGCGCGCCCAAACGCATCGGCTTCGCGCATGCGCTCAACGAGCGCCGCCGGAATCGCTTCGCCCTGGGTATTGCGGGCGAAGCGGGCGAGCACGTCGGCGTCCCACGCCCACTCTTCGAGCATTTGGCTCGGCGCCTCAACAAAGTCCCACTCCGTTGCGATGCCGCTCTGTGCGGTAAACCGCTGGTGTCCAGCGAGAATCGCGTGCACGAGGTGACCAAACTCGTGAAGGAACGTGGTCACCTCATCATGCTCCATGGTTCCGCGCGCAAAGTTGCACATCAGTACACCTTCGGGCAGCTCGACGCCGTCGCGACCTACGACGAGGTCGAAGCATGCCGCGTGGTTGAACTTGCCGTCGCGCGGGTGCATGTCGAGGTAAATGCGGCCGATGGTGGCGCCCGCTTTCGCAACATCGAATACGTGCACGTCGTCGTGCCACGTCGGCACACTGACCGGGTGGTACTCAAGGCCAAGGAGCGCGCCGGTGAGGTCAAGCACGCCCTGCATGACGGCGGTGAACGTGAAGTATGACCGCACGACCTGGGCGTCGACGTCATACTGCTCGCGCCTGATCGTGTTGAGCAGGTAGGCGAGATCGGCCGTTGTGACGTCGGTGGCGTGCGGAACCTCCTGCTGCAGTCGTGCGAGCACAGTGCCGTACTCGGTCGCAGCGGCATCGCGGGACGCATCGTCAACTCTGGTGAGGAAGGCATCGACGTTGGCCGACGAGCCAGCCATGCGCGTGGCGGTCTCAACGTCTGACCAGTCGCCGAAACCGAGGAGTTGCGCGCGCTCGCGGCGGACGTCGAGGAGCTCAGCGAGAATCGGGTCGTTTGCGGGCCAAGCGAGGTCGTTGTACAGCTTGGAGATGGCGACGCGGGTGTCACGGTTGGTGGCGTACTCGCGCACCGGAACGTAGTCGGGGTAGTCGGTGGTGAGCGTGATCAGGCCATCGTCGTCGACAGGGTGGTTGTCGATGAAGTCTTGCGGGAGCCCGGCGAGGGCGTCAGGGGCGATGCGCATGCTGCGCTTACCATCACGAATGTTCTTGTTGAACTCGACGCTGAGCTGTGAGTCGCGGTCGGCCAGTTCTTGTGCGCGAGCACGCCCGGCGTCGTCGAGTCCGACGCCGGCGAGCCTCAAGTCACGCAGCGTGTGTTCGAGAAGTCGCGACTCTTCTGCCGTGAGGTCACTGGCCTCATCGGTAGCGAGCGTGTTGGTGAACAGCTCGAAAAGGTCGCGATCAAGCATGAGCTCGGTTTCGAAGGCGACCGCGGCAAGATAGCGCTCTGACCCTGCGTCCCGGACAGCGGGGTCAGGGTGGCATTCACTGAGCACGTAGCTCGGGCTGCCGGCAGACTTCAGCGACCAGGTGACCTCATTCCAGAGGTTGAGCGTCTCCACCGCGGTGCGTGGCGTGCCGTCTTTCAGGGCTGCGACGTGTTCACGGGCCTTCGCGAGGAACGCATCGGGCCGGGTCGTGACGAACTCCATCCACTCGTCTGCGGACGTCGGAAGGGCGAGCAGTTCACTGGTCATGTGTCGAGGCTAGCCGGTGGTCGCGGCCCGCGGTGGTGGAACCGTGGCTATGGCGCGACCGACACCGATGAAATGTCGACGGGAGTCTTGGGGCCGACCTGGTCGTCGGCGAGACCGCCCTTCGCGATTTCCTGCACGATGTTCACGGAAGCCTCGTCGAACGTTCCGAACGGTGTGTAGGCGGGAGCCAGCGCACCAGCCGCATCCTGGTAGACGAGGAAGAACTGGGAACCGTTCGTGTTCGGTCCCGCGTTTGCCATCGCGACCGTGCCTGCAGGGTAGCTCTCATTGGGGTCGAGTTCGTCGGCGAATGAGTAGCCCGGACCGCCCGCACCGGTGCCAGACGGGTCTCCACACTGCAAAACGTAGATGCCACTCGTGGTCAGTCGGTGGCACAATGTGCCGTCGAAATAGCCCTGCTCGGCGAGCGACACGAAGTTGTTGACCGCGCACGGCGCCTTGTCGGCATCAAGCGTCAGGTTGAGGTCACCAGCCGAAGTAGCGATCGTGACGGAAACTTCGCCGGTGACTGCAGGCGTGGTGGGAGGAGCCGTCACCTTCTTGGCAGCCGGACTCGTGCTCGCCTGGTAGGCGCAAGTGGTGGCGGCCGAGGGCGTCGTCTCGCTCCCCGACGTCGACGAAGCGCTCGGGGTCGTGGCGCACCCGCCGAGGGTCAAAGCCAGCACAAACGTCGCGGCAACCGCCGCCAACCGAGAAGAACGCATGGTTAGAGCGTAAGGGGTCGGTGGCCGCCATGCCCGCCGCGAACACCGAGACTCGATCATCAGGGCTGTGTCTTGATCGCGCTCGTCCATTCCGGGTCGAACGCACCCTTCGCCGCAAACGCGAGGTAGTCGCGATAGGTCTCGCGCAGTAATACCGGCGGAACCTCAGCAATGGTCATCGGTACGCGTGAGACATCATCGACGCGAACGAACGTGAGCTCGAAAATCGAGACAGCATCGTCATTCTGCTCGGGGATCAACGCTCCGGAGATGGTGATGTGCACTTCGATACCCAGTTCAGTGAACAGCTTCGTGAATCGGAAGAACCAGGGCCCTTCGTCCGGCGTCTCACGCTGATAGCCACGCTTGCGCGCAACGGCACGCACGGCGCCAACGGTCGTGACGTAGCCGTCACGGTCGCGCACCGAGGTTCCGTCAGACGAAGGCGTGATCGCGGCGGCATCGAACTGTTCGAACAGCGCCGGGCGGTCCTGCTGTGCGGCCATGATGCCGCGCCACAGCACCGCGTCTTGTTGCGCAACCAACGACACGTGGGCGATGCGTACGACGGCATTATCGGCAACCGACACGACGTCACCTGCCGCGTTGTGCACCACGGCATCGACCCTAACGCGCCCTCGGTTAGGCGTCACAAATCGGCACCCGCACAGGCCTCCCAGGCCAAATGGGTAAGATTGGGTGGACCCACGCCCGGGTCCCTTTTCAGGGGGTGTATCCCAAAATGCCAGGAATCGTGATCGTCGGCGTCCAATGGGGCGACGAGGGCAAAGGTAAAGCGACAGACCTTCTCGGTGAACGCACCGACTGGGTCGTCAAGTTCAACGGCGGCAACAACGCCGGCCACACCGTTGTTGTGGGCAACGAGAAGTACGCACTTCACTTGCTCCCCAGCGGCATCCTTTCGCCCGGAGTCACGCCCGTCATCGGTAACGGTGTCGTCATCGACCTCGAAGTTCTCTTCGCTGAGCTCACCGCACTCAGCGCTCGCGGCATCGACGTCTCGCGCCTGAAGGTGAGCGCCAACGCGCACATCATCACGCAGTATCACCGCACACTCGACAAGGTCACCGAGCGCTTCCTCGGAAAGCGCCAGATCGGAACCACGGGTCGCGGAATCGGGCCGGCATACGCCGACAAGATCAACCGCGTGGGCATCCGCGTGCAAGACCTGTTCGACGAAAACATTCTGCGCCAGAAGGTCGAAGGTGCGCTCGACCAGAAGAACCACCTGCTGGTCAAGCTCTTCAACCGTCGCGCGATCACGGCCGACGAAATCGTCGACGACCTGCTCGCCTACGCAGAACGCCTGAAGCCGATGGCGGCTGACACCGCGCTGCTGCTGGCTGACGCTCTTGACCGGGGCGAAGTTGTCGTGTTTGAGGGTGGCCAGGCCACGATGCTCGACGTTGACCACGGAACCTACCCGTTCGTGACGTCGTCGTCGGCAACCGCTGGAGGCGCTGCAACGGGTTCAGGTGTCGGCCCGAACCGCCTCGACCGCATCGTCGGAATCGTCAAGGCGTACACGACGCGCGTTGGCTCTGGCCCGTTCACGACCGAACTGTTTGACGCTGATGGCGACATGTTGCGCTCGCGCGGTTTTGAGTTTGGAACCACGACCGGCCGTCCGCGCCGCGTCGGCTGGTACGACGCCCCGATCACGCGTTACGCCACTCGCATCAACGGTCTCACCGACCTGGTGCTGACGAAGCTCGACATTCTCACCGGCATCGAGCAGATCCCGGTGTGTGTCGCGTACGACGTTGACGGCGTTCGCTTTGACGAGGTTCCGGTCAACATGACCGACTTCCACCACGCCAAGCCGATCTACGAGTTCTTCCCCGGCTGGACGGAAGACATCTCCACCGCTCGCACGTTCGAAGACCTGCCGCAGAACGCGCAGGACTATGTTCTGGCACTCGAAAAGATGAGCAACACACGCATCTCGGTCATCGGCGTGGGCCCCGCCCGCGACGAGGTCGTCGTACGCACGCCGCTTCTCGACTAATGCGGTTCTGGCTCGGCGGGTACACCGCTGACATGAGCGGTCACGCCGCCGGTATTGGCGTATTGCTGGCAGGAGAGCCTGCCGCGCAATCGCCCCGCGGTGCGCTCACGTTTGCTGGCACAGCCGTGCACGCTGAGTCTCCCTCCTGGCTGGTCGCGCACCCCACACTCGATGTTGTCTACGCAACGCTCGAAGAGCGCGGTGCCGTCCAGGCCTTCCGTCGCACAGGTGAAGACACCCTCACCCCGTTCGGCGGCCCGGTATCAACCGGATACGCCACGTGCCACGCCGCCGTCGCGCCGGGTGCTGGCACGTTGGTGACTGCCGCCTATGGCGACGGAACCATTACGCGCGTGTCGCTCGCGGCGGACGGTTCGCTGCAGGGTGCGACGGCGCTGTCATCGACCACCGACCCGTACAGCTTTGAGGCGGCGAATCCGCCGGCGAGCCTCGCGGCGAGTGCGGCGAACGGAGCGATTGATCTGAGTGCTGCCGCCGCGGCACTTCGAGAGGCCGCTGGCCCCGAATTCGCGCACCTGGTTCCGGACTATGACAACCCGGAACCCGTCGAGACGCTCCCTGTCGTCGAAGATCCGAACGCGCGCGTTTCTCGCGGTCACCACACCACGTTCGTGGCTGGTGGGCTGTTTGCGACGACCGACCTCGGCTTTGACCTGGTGCGAATCTGGCGAGGCGACATCGAAATTCAGCAGGTTGCGCTGCCAAAGGGGTCGGGCCCGCGGCACGCGGTGTGGCACCCGAGCGGTCACCTCTACGTCGTCACGGAGTATTCAGGTGAGGTCTATGGCCTGGCTCCTGACCGGGAAGGCATGTGGCGCATCGTCACCGCGGTTCCGGTTTCACGGGAAATATCGTTCGGTGTTGACTTTCCTGCGGAGATTTCGATGACCGCAGATGGCCTGTTCTTGCACGTCACTGTGCGCGGTTCCAACACGATCGCGACGATCGCGGTGCGTGATGGTGGCGCACGACTCGACAGCCTTGCGCTCGTCGAGTCGGGTGTGGACTGGCCCCGTCACCACGTACTCGTTGGTGACACGATTCTTGTCGCGGGGCAGCGCTCTGACGAGGTCGTTTCGTTCAGCATCGACCCCCGCTCGGGCGTTGTTGGTCAGCTTTTGCACCGCGCCCCTGCCCCGACGCCGACGGCTCTGGTTCCGATCTTCGACTAGCCCTCCGCTCGCTCGCTATCGTGCCTCGCGGGAGCCAGCGTGCGGTGATCGATCCGGCCCCTTCTTTCAAGCGCGAGACTCGTTCGACATTGAATCGACGTCGCTGGGGCTCGACGGCACGCTGCTACTGATGGGACTTCTGACGTACGTTGCTCACCCTGGCGTGCGTGCTGAGCTCGCCGCGGGCGCGCTACCGTCGCGACTGGTTGATCCGCCGATCGGACGCTCGGCCACGCCCATGGCGGTGGCCGAGCCGATCCTTCGCGTTTACGAACCGCGCGGGTGATCCCACTCGGCGAGCGGGGGCACGGTTCGAACTACTTGATCTCGGCCTGGCAGGCGGAGATGATCTCGGTGAGGACTTCCTGAGTCTTCTCGTCGTTGATGTTCTTTTCCATGTCCTTGAACTCGTCGAGGGTGAAGTTCTCCTGCAACGTTTCAAGTGAGCATTCGCAGTACGCCGTCTGGCCACCACTGCTCTCTTCGCAGCTGGTCAGGAAGTTTTCGGTCACGTTGGCGGGCCAGCCGCCATCGCCATCGCCACCAGCGGAGCCGGAGCATCCGGTCAGAGCGGCAATGGTCAGCGGAACAGCAAGGATCAGGGATGCGAGTCGTCGATTCATGTTCGGATGCTATCAGCCAGCTGTGAACCCCGGACAGAGTCCTGGCGGTGAGCGACGCACGTTCCTGCCCGCAGCGAGTACAGCTCATTCGCTGACCGGCAGGGCTGGCATCGTTACGCCTTGTGAACATCGCGTTCACAGAAGCGTTCTAGGCTGGAGCCATGACCGCGGAAGACCCCACCACCACGCTGCTCCGCCTGCGCGCGACGATCGACAACATCGACGCCGCCCTCATCTTTATGCTGGCCGAGAGGTTCCGTGCCACGCAGCAGGTGGGTGTACTCAAGGCCGAACACGCGATGCCCGCGTCAGACCCGAACCGCGAAGAGCAACAGGTGACGCGCCTCAAGCAGCTCGCTGAGGCCGCGCACCTTGACCCCGAATTCGCCGAAAAGTGGTTCAACTTCGTCGTCGCCGAGGTCATCCGCCACCACACCAAGACCGCCGAAGAGCGCGCCTAACCCTTCGCGCCTCCTTTCCGCGCCATCCGTCCGCGAAGCACAGTTCGGTCGGCGAGATACATGCGGCGCGGACGGGTTTCGCCGACCAAACTGATTCTCGGCGGTGAGGCCGGGGTGGAACGGGCTGCAGGGGGCAGGGGGTGCCGGGCTGTCGAGCTACGGGGCGATGAGGGCGGATGCGAGGGCGGTTAGGGAGGCGTCGGTGACGCCGTTGGCGCGCAGGAAAGCCTCCGACGAGCCGTGCTGGTGCTCCACGCGGGCGAACATCGTGATGAGGAGCTCGGGCGGCGAGGCCGTCGCCTTGTGCGCGGCCATGCCGGGAAGCGATGCCGGGTCGTGTCCGGCGAAGAGGTCGGCGAGATAGTCCGCGCCCAGGAGGCGCTGGGACGCCGAGAAGTCGTCCAGAATCGTGTTGCGATCGACGTCAAGAACGTCGAGCATGAGCGCGCTGATCACTCCGGTGCGGTCTTTTCCTGCCGTGCAGTGCAGCAGCACGCCGTCATTCGCGCCCGCTGCAATGGTGCTCACCGCGGCGCCGAGCTGGCCACCAAATGAGTTCACCATGTGCCCGTACAGCTCATCGAGCGTGTCGAACGGAAGATCGCGCAGCTGATCGTCAAACACCGGAATGTGGTGCACGGTCAGCTCATCGTGCTGCCACGCACCGGGCGTGCGGGCACGTTCGCCCGAGTCACGCAGGTCAACGATCGTACGCACACCGGAACCAACAACATCGGTCGTCGCCGTGGCGGGCTCCCGCATCGGAGCAGCAGAACGGAACACCCGATCGGCGCGAACATGACGGCCATCGCGCGTAGTAAAGCCGCCGACCGGGCGGAAGTTGTGCAACGCAGGGGGAGTGGCAAGCGTTTCAGTGGGAGTCATGGGTGCGGTCCTCTCGACGGGGAAGTAGGGGAACACTGGCGAGAAGTTCGCGGGTGTAGTCGGCTTGCGGATTTTCGAGCACGTCGCCGACCGGCCCGTGTTCGACAATACGTCCGGAGCGCATCACGAGCGCATCCTTACAGAGACCATCGACAATGCCGAGGTCGTGGGATATCACAATCAGTGTGAGTTCCTCATGCGCGGCGAGGCGGCGCAACAGTTGCAGCACGTGCGCCCGCACCGAAACATCGAGGGCGCTGACCGGCTCGTCAGCAATCACGGTCTCCGGGCGTGGGGCGAGCGCACGGGCGATCGCGACACGTTGACGCTGCCCACCGGAGAGCTCACGCGGCAGGCGCTGGGCAAACTCTTCGCCAAGCCCCACGGCGGCCAGCAGCTCGAGCGTGCGAGAGCGCGCATCCCACGTGGGGCGCAACGCGCGCACCGGCTCCGCAATAATGCGGCCCACCGGCATGCGCGGGTTCAAGGACGCAAACGGATCCTGCAGCACCACCTGAACACGTCGGCGAAAGTCTCGCGACGCTTTATGGCGACCAACGGGAACCTCCTGGCCGCGATAGTTGATGGTTCCGGTCGTCGGGCGGTTAAGCCCCAGCAGCATGCGCGCCAGCGTTGTCTTGCCGGACCCGGATTCGCCGATGATGCCGAGGTGGCGCCCCGGCTCCACCGTGAGCGAGACGCCGTTGACGGCCGGCTTCGACGAGCCGGGATATTGCATCGAGACGCGCGACGCGTCGAACAACAGCGACGTCATGCCGCCACCGCGACGCGCTGGGTCGCGGGCTGCCAGCTCGTCGCGTACGCGGCGTCGACGAGACGTGCGGTGTAGTCCTCGCGCGGGTTCGTCAGCAACTGCTCCGGGGTTCCGGTTTCGACGATGCGACCCGACTGCATCACCACGATGCGGTCGCAGCGCGATGCCGCCACCGCCATATCGTGCGTCACCAGAAGAACGCCGGCACCGCTGCGCTCGGTGAGATCGCCCATGAGCTCGAGCACGCGCGCCTGCACGGTGACATCAAGCGCCGTGGTTGGCTCATCAGCCAGCAGCAGCGAAGGGCGGGTCGACATCGCCATCGCGATCATGACGCGCTGACGCTGACCGCCGGAAAGCTCGTGCGGGTACCGGCGAATGATGTTCTCCGGGTCGGGCAGACCCACCATGTCAGCCAGCGCGATCGCCGTGCGGCGAGCGGAACCGGGGCGCAGCTGCCCGTGGGCGCGCAACGGCGAAACGAGGTGGCGGCCGATCGTGGTGAGCGGGTCAAGCGCTGTCTGCGGCTCTTGGAAAACGCATCCGACGGTGCGGCCGCGGAGCTTGTGCAGGGTGCGGGCGGAAGCGCCGATGACGTCGGAACCATCAACGATGATGCGGCCTGTGGCGGTCGCGGGCGGCGGGAGGAGTCCGAGCGTGGCGAGGCACGTGAGCGACTTGCCCGAACCGGATTCACCGATCAGGCCGACGCGCTCGCCGTGCTCGACGCACAGAGACACGTCGGTGACGACGGGCCGTCCAGCGATCGTGATGGACAGATTTTCGATGGCGAGGAGAGTCATGCAGTCACCTTCTGGGCAGACGGGGCGGATGTGGGAGCGGGGCGCGGCGTTGCGCGCGCGGTGTTTTCGAGGGCGTCGCGGAGGGCATCACCGATGAGCGCGAAACCGATCACGAGGGTGGTGATCGCGATGCTCGGAGCGATGAGCACCTCGGGGCGCACCAGCACCTGTGACTGCAGATCAGACAGCGTGCGACCCCACGACGCGGTCGGCGGCGGCGTGCCGAAGCCGAGGTATGACAGGCCCGCTTCGGCGAGAGCGGCCACCGACAGAATCTGGGTGGCGCGTACGAGAAGTGTCGGTGCCACATTCGGGAGCAAATGCGAAAACACGATGCCCATGGTTCCGACACCCCCGGCACGGGCGAGCGTGACGTAGTCCGAAGCGAGAATGCCGCGCAGCTCCGAGACCATGGTGCGGGCGACGACAACGCTGCTACCGAGGCCGATCGCGATCGATGACGTCCAGATGCTGGCGCCGTACGACGTCACCAGGATGATCGCGAGCACGAGCGTGGGGAAGGCAATGGCAATGTCGATGCCTCGTTCCATCACGCCCGACGTGCGGCGCGGGGCAATCGCCGTGCTGAGGGCGAGCGGAACCCCGACAGCGATGGCAATGACGGTGGCGAGAACGGTGGCAAGCATGGTGGCTTGAGCGCCAGCGAGCAGGATGCTAAACAGATCGCGTCCGCCGGCATCGGTGCCGAGCCAGTGTTCTGGCGACGGCGGCAGCCAGCGATCAAGCGGTACGAAGGCGGTCGGGTCATACGGCGTCCAAAACAGCGACACCATCGCGGCGAACGTGGGGATGGCGACCAGGGCAAGGCCGACGATGCCGAGCGGGTGGCGGAGAAAGCGGCGAATCATGAGGCACTCCGAACGCGGGGGTCAAGCACGCGAGAGAGCGTGGTGAGAACGACGGTGGTGATCATCACGAGCGCGGTAAGCACGAACAGGGTGCTCTGAATTGACGTGATGTCACGGTTGCCGACGTCGCTGAGCAGCATGCCGCCGACTCCCGGCAGCGCGAAGATTTGCTCGACGATGACGGAGCCCATCAGAATGCCGGCAATTTCGAGACCGATGATGCCGAGCAGGGGGAGAGCGGCGTTGCGTGCGCCGTGGCGAACAAGCACGGTGCGGAGCGGCCATCCCTGCGCGAGCCCGGTGCGCACCCAGTCCTTCAGCAGGATGTCAATCGTGACGCTGCGGACGAATCGCACCAGCACGGCGGACTGTCCGATTGCGATGGCGGTGGCCGGAAGGATGAGTGAGCGCAGCGCCTCCATCGGGTCAGCCCAGCGGTCGGCAGGGAAGCCCTGCACAGGGAACAAACGCGTCGGCAGGGCGACGAGGAGCACGAGGGCAAGGCCGAGCACGAACGTGGGGATCGCGGCAGACAGTTGGCTGAGCGCCGTGATCACGCGGCCAAATGCGCTGTCGCGGTAGATCGCGGCGAGCACGCCTACCGGAACGGCGATGACGATGCTGAGCAGGAGCGCCAAAAGACCGAGCGGAACCGTCACCTGCAGTTTTTCGCCAAGCTCGGCGGCAACTGAGCGGCCATCGAGGGCACTCGTGCTCAGGTCGCCGGTGAGTACGCCACCGAACCAGTCGAGGTACTGCTCCCAGAGAGGGCGGTTGAGGCCCATCTGCTGGCGCAGGGCTTCAATCTGCTCGGGGGTCGCTTCCACGCCGCCGAGGATCGCCGCCTGGTCGCCGGGAAGAACAGCCAGAAAACCGAAGATGGCCATGCTCGCCACCACGAGAGAGGTGATCAAAACGATCACCTCTCCCGCAATGTAGCGAGCCGTGCGCTGGGCGCGGATCATGGTTCCGCGCCCAGCGTGTAACGGTGCCGCTGTGAGGGTCATCACTCGGCGATCGTGATGCCCGAGACCGGGAAGTTGGTCGAGTTGCGGTCGACCGCGAATCCGGCAACGTCGGAGCCAGCGACGATGATGTTCTTCGGCGAGTACAGCCAGTCACTTGCTGAGTCTTCGGCAACGAGTGTGACAGCGTCACGCATGGCTTCGTCGCGCTCGTCTTCGGTGAGCGCGGTGCGGGCGTCGGCGATCAGGCCCTGCACCTCGGCGTTGTCGTAGCTCCAGTAGTAGTTCGGGTTGGCGTAGTACGTTGCCGTGGCCGGGTCAACGTGCAGCACCATCGTCATCTCGAACTTCTTGTTCGTGAAGACGTCTTCCAGCCAGGTGGCAAACTCGACGGTTTCGATCGTGACGTCAATGCCGACCTCGGCAAGCTCAGCCGCGATGAACTCGGTGATGATCGTGTCGTACGTGTTCGAGACCGTCAGCGTCAGCTCGAGGTCTTCGTAGCCCGCTTCCTTCAGAAGCTTCTTGGCCTCTGCGGTGTCGAATGCCGCGGTGTCGGTGGCGTCAACGTGCCACGTGTCGCTCGGCACCGTGATGGTTCCGACTTCCAGCGCCTGCCCACCGAGCACCTCAATGAGCTCGGTCTTGTCGATCGAGCGACGAATCGCCTCGCGCACACGCTGATCCTGCAACGACTCAACGGTGTGGTTGAACCCGAGCGTCATCCAGCTCGTTGACTCACCCTCGGCCACCTGGAATGCGTCGTCGGCCGCGAACAGTTCGGTCGTTTCTGGCGAAGCGCCAACCAGCACATCGAGCTCGCCGCCGCGCAGGGCCGTTGCTGCCGTGGCCTCATCGGCGATGTAGTGGAACACCACGCCGCCGTTGCTGGGAGCGTCGCCCCAGTAGTCGGCGAACGGTTCCAGCGACAGCGTCGCCCCGCGGTTCCACTGACCGAGCGTGTACGGGCCGGTACCGTTCGTCGCCGACGCGAGGTCAACCGTCGAGGTCTGCGACACGATGTAGCCGGCGCCCGTGGTGAGGGTTTCCAGGAAGTTAATGTCGCGCTCGGCGAGCACAATCTGCACCGTGCTGTCGTCGGTAGCGGTAACCGAGACGACGCCGGTCATGCGCTTGGCGTCGGGGTTTTTCGAGTCGTCGGCGCTCGCGGCGGTGAGGGAGGCCACCACGTCATCCATCGTCATCGGGGTGCCATCGTGGAAGACAACGCCATCGCGCACGGTGAACGTGTAGGTGAGGCCGTCTTCCGAGATGTCCCATTCGGTGGCAAGCGCAGGAACAATGGTGCGGTCTTCTGTCAGGCCAACGAGGCCCTGGTAGACGTTGCCGCGCATGACCTGCACGAGGCCAGCACCCGACGTTGTGGTGACGTCGAGGCTCGTGGGCTCCAGGCCCACGCGGATGTCGACGATGGCAGTGGGGTCGGCGGCTGTGGTGGGCGCCGAGGTTTCGGGAGCCGCGTCATTTGCGGGCGAGGTGGAGCAGCCGGCGAGCAAAACACCGCTCAGGGCTAGGGCGGTGAACGCAACAGATCTGCGCATGGAATACCTTTCTGTTGTGGGGATTGCATCGCAACCCCGCACATGCTGTGCAGGACATCTATATGTCTAGATGTCCTGAGTGACGCGAAAGGGAGTGGCAGGTGAACGAGCGGCAAAGTGCCCGTGACTCAGCGCTGTCTGGCCTGCCGGTTTATCGTCGAATCGCTGCTGAACTGTGGCAGGAGATTCAAGATGGCACGCTGCCGGCCGGCACTCGGCTACCCAATGAGAACGAATTGGCGGCACGGTTTGGGGTGACGCGCCTCACGCTTCGGCAGGGTGTTGTTGAGCTGCAGCGCCTCGGTGCCGTAGAGATCCGCCGCGGCGTTGGCACGTTTGTGACCTCGCCGCCCGACCTCGTTGAGATCGTGGCGAGCGTGCCGGTGGCGCGCCAGTCATCGGACTCGCTGGCCGACGCACTCGACCTCAATCTGCCGCCGGTCTCGGCCCGCCCCGTTCGCCAGGTTGACGAGGTCGTGTTGCATGCGGGCCCCGCGACCGAGCCGCTCCCCGACGATGTGATCTCGGGTCTTGGCGTTCCCCTCGCTGACCTCCGACGCCTCGACACCGTGATGCTCCACAGCGGTCGTCGTTGGATCTCCAACAGCTACTGGTATCCGGCATCGCTCGGTGACGTCGAGGCGTTGGTTTCCCAGCACGGACTCGTGGTGCGCGGACTCGTCGAGGGCCTTGGCCTCGAACTGCGCTACCTCTGGCGCGCATTCAGCGCGGTCGGTGCCGACTTCGCCGATGCCGACGCGCTGGGGGTGCCCACCGGAACCGCGCTGCTGGTTCGTGATGGCGTGACCGCTGATACCACTGGTCGCCCGGTGTTCTACGTGCGCCGCCGCCTCCGCGGCGACGAGGCCAAGTTCGTACTGCGCTACGACACCGAGCCGGTCGCGCACGACGACCTGTAAAACTGCGCTTCTGGTTCCGAGGTTCTGGGTGGTTCCGGAACGAAGGCTTAGGGGGTGGGACGGCCGGCGGCGGCGATGATGCGGGCGACCGTCTCGCGGTCGAAACGGAACACTTCGAGGGCAGCTTCGTGACGCTCGATGAACGGAACCACCCGTGTGCGGGTGCCGCGGATTTCGATTACCGCGCCGCCGAAGGCAAGCTCGGCCGACTCTTCAGCCGGGTCATCGAGTGAGCGAGCAATGTTGGCGACACCCGGAGCGACCACCACCGGAATACCGTTGACCGTCTCGACGATCGGGTGGTGATAGTGGCCGCTTAATACGACGCGCACGTCAGAACCCGCGATGATTTCGATGAACTCATCGGCGTCGTGGGGGTCAAGCGCGAGGGCCTGCAGCAGGTCGGTCTGGGCGTCGACCGGGGCGTGGTGCATCACGATGACGGTGCCGTTTTCTGCGGGGGTCGCGAGGATGTCGCGGAGGAACGTGAGCTGTTCTGCTTCAATGTCGCCGTATCCGCGGGCGGGCACTGAGGTGTCGAGCACGATCACGCGCCAGCCGTTGCTTTCGGTGACGGACGCGATGGGGCGGGCGGGGTCGGTGCCTGCGAGAACACGTTCGTGTGCGTCGGGTTGTCCGCCGCCCAACACCTCCCGGAACGCTTCGCGACGATCATGGTTGCCCATCGTGAATACGGCGCGGGCGTCGCGCTCGCGTGCCCATTCGCCAACGATCGTGCGGGCGCGCTGGTACGACTCGACGGTTCCGTCTTCGCTCACGTCGCCCGCGACAACCACGAGATCACAGGGCTGCTCAGCGACGTGTGCGAGCGCGGCCGTGAGCTGGGCGGCGGTGTCGACGGTGTCGTAGTGGCGGGCGTTGTCGCCGAAAAGGTGCGTGTCGGTGAGGTGCAGAATGCGCAGCGAGGTCATGTGGCTACCGTCTCTCACTTGGGTTAATGAATGGCGACATTAACGCAAAGATTATCCGGTGCGCCGCGGCGTCGTTGGGTAATGCCTGGCCCGTGAGCCGGCATGCGCCTGGTTAGCGTGTGCGACCGGGGCGGCGCATCACGAGGGCGAGCGCCGCGGTGATGGCGGCCGTTGCAATGACCCAGGCTCCGCCGACGGAACCCAGACCGAGCGTGAGCACGACACCGGCGATGGCGAGCAGGGTTGCGGCGGTGACGCCACCGCGGCCGGCGGGTGATGCGGTGATGCGGCGACGTTCCAGGCGTCCGGCGAAAGACGCCACGGTAAAGACGGCGATCCCGACGACCAGGAACCAGAGTGGGCGCGTGAGCCACCAGTCGGTGCTGACCGGAACCGGGAGGGCGAAGGGCGCATTGATGAGAGCGCCGGCGATGGCGATGGTGACGAGCATGTGCCAGCTGTAGATCGTCATCGAGCGTTCGCCGATCCAGCCGACGAACTGCGCGATGGCCGGCAGCTCGCCGATGCGACGGATGGCGGTGCGCAACTGGAGGAAGATCATGGTCTGCACAATGCCAACCAGCACCAGCACGCCCATGGGCGGGTTGAGCGCGGCGTATAGGTCGGTCGGGTAGAAGCCGGTGAGCATCGTGACGACGATGGTGGCGACGGCACCAATGCCCATGATGCGCTTGGCGCGCGTGCCGAGTCGATCGAGTGTTCCGTCGGCGAGCGCGAAGCCAAACTGCTGTGCGAAGAGCCAGACAAACGCGAAGTTCAGGGCACCGATCGCGGCAATGTCGGTGGTGACGCGCACAATGTCCACCACAAGCGCACCGAGCGCGAGAGCGAGGAGGGTGACGAGCTTGTTACGTTCATGCAGCCACACCATGGCAGGAACCAGGGCGGTGACACCGATGTAGACCGCCAAGAACCAGAACGGCTGGCTAATGCGGAAGCCAGCGGTCGCGATGATGTCGGGGGAGACGCCGGCGACGGTCAGCGCAGCCAGAAAAACGGTTACAGCCGCAATCGCGGCGCCCGCGGGAATCAGCAGACGCATGAGGCGAGCCGCGATGTACGCCGACGCGGTGGTTCCGCGTGCACGAAGCCGGCTGTACTGCGTGTAGGAGGCGAAGCCGCCGAGCACGAAGAACAATGGCATCACCTGAGCAAACCAGGTGAGCACCGGCCAGCCTGCCCAGTGCTCCATCGCGTTCTCGAGAACCGGGGTGCCGTTGGCGTCGAGACTCACGCCCACCATGAAGGCGTGCAGGGCGACGACGATAACGAGGAGCACGGAACGCGTGGTGTCGACAGCGATATCACGCGCACCGCCGATGACAGGGAGCTCGCGTGGGGCCCGCTGCGTGCGGAGCGCGCCGGTGAAACGCGAGACGGCGGTGGGGCGCGGAGCAATGTCGACCATACCCCTACGGTGGGCGACAAGTGTGTGCCAGGGCATCACCCTGCGGGGTTGACCTCACTAGTACCGCAGTAGGGGGTGACGGAACCACCGGGTGGGCCCGTCGGTCGTTCAGCGAGGACGCGCAGTGATCGAGTCGACACGTGGTGACGTGATGCAATTCATCGGCAGAGGCGCGTTTCGACGCACTGCGCTCGCTCGATAACCGGCGGGCGCATGAGGCGACGGTGTTAGCTGGAGCGCTCGACGAGGCCAGCGTCATACGCGAGGATGACGGCGTTGACCCGATCGCGCAGATCCAACTTGGTGAAGATGCGGCTGACGTGGCTCTTCACGGTCTGCTCGGCAAGAAAGAGCGACTCCGCGATCTCCCGGTTCGACAGGCCGCGGCCGATGAGCACGAGAATTTCGTGCTCGCGTTCGGTGAGATCGTTGAGCCGGAGCGCATGCCGGTTGGTCGCCGGGCGGGTGGACGCGAACTTCTCGAGCAGGCGCTTCGTGATCCGCGGGGCGAGGAGAGCGTCACCGGCGGCGACCACGCGGACGGCATTGACCAGCTCTTCCGGGAGCGCATCTTTCAGGAGAAAGCCGCTCGCTCCCGCGTTCAGGGCATCGTGCACATACTCATCGGCATCGAAGGTCGTGAGGATGAGGACTGCGGGGGCGGGGCGATTATCGCGTTCGGCTGCTGCCAGAATCTGTGCGGTCGCATCGATGCCGTTGAGATTGGGCATGCGCACATCCATCAGCACGACATCGGGACGCAGCTCGCGCGCGCGTGCAACGCCTTCGGCGCCATCGCCCGCTTCACCGACGATCGTGATGCCGTCGTGTGAGCCCAAAATCGCGGCGAAACCTGCGCGCACCATTGCCTGGTCATCAACGATTAACACGGTGGTCATAGCGATACTCCCCTGGTGGTGTCGCGCGGAATCGTTACCCGCACCGCGAAGCCGCCGTCCGTCAGCGTGTCGGTCTGAACGGTTCCGTTCAGCACCTGCAGGCGCTCGCGCATGCCGCGCAGACCCTGTCCGCCACGGAGTGTCGACTGATTGTGCTCTGGGGCGCGGGAACCATCGATGACCCGCGTTGAGGCGGCATTGGCGACGGTGAAGGCGCGGTTCGTGCTGGACTCATCCCACGTGATGGTGATGGGTGCGCCTGGCGCGTGCCGAGCAGCGTTGCTGAGGGCCTCCTGCACTGCGCGATACACGGTGAGGCCCAGGAGCGGGTCCGTGCGCTCTGCGGTCGCGAGGTTCCATTCGCCTGTAACCGTGATGGTTGCGAGGTCGCGGGCGCGATCAACGAGGGAAGACAGATCGGCAAGCGTGGGCTGTGGGTTCGAGGCCGCCCCGGAACTTTCATCACGCAGCACGCCCAGGATGGAGCGCATGTCTGCCATTGAGGCGCGCGCGGTGGCGGCGATGTCGTCGAACTCGGCGATCGCGTCTGGTGGCAGGTTGGAGAGGCGGTAGCGCGCACTTGCGGCGCGAACCTGGATTGCCGACATGCCGTGTGCGACGACATCGTGCAGTTCGCGAGCGATGCGGGCTTTTTCTTCTGCGGCCTCGCGCTGGGCGATTTCAGCTGCCGAAAGTGCGCGCTCGGCGACGAGTTGGGCGCCCACAATCTCCCAATTGCGCAGGATGATGCCTGCCAGCGCCATCACGAGCGATGAGGCAGCGAATACGACAAGGTCTGCGATGATCGCGCCGCTTGGCGCATTCGCGCTGAGCGCCTCCGCCGTCGAGACGATGACCAGCAAGACAGCACCAAACCAGCCAATCGTGACGACAAACCAGCGCGTCCGCCATCCGACCAGGAGCCAGATCAGGGAGACGGCGATGGTTGTGGTGACCGATACCGGCCATGGCGCCTCGATGGTGAATGCCGCTCCGCTTGTCAGTGCGGTGGCACTCACAAGAGCGGCGGCAACGCCGCCCCACGGTAACAGCAGGGCAAGCGGAACCGCGCCGGCGAGAACCAGCGAGAACAGCAGTGCCGTGACGACAGGCACGTCATAAACGGTGACGCCAAGAGGGGCAGAAACCGCGAGAAGCGCGACGGAGAATGCACCGACCGCTACCCACAGCACGATGTTCGCGCGCCCCGGAAGCACCCGCCACCGCGACGTTCGTTCTGCCGTATTGCTCATGATCTCCGCTCTGCTTCCAGGCTAGTCGCCCCGCCCCGCATCCTCGCCCCGCGAGATGAAAGGTTCCGCATTCACGCGAGAAGCCCTCGGAACCTGGAGATGGTTCCGAGGGCTTCTGCAGGTGCTACGGAGTTGCGCGTCGTAGCGGCAGGTAGGCCGCCGTTGCAAACACGACGGTGAGACCCAGCAGCATGAAGGTGAGGCCGGTGACTCCCGCGCTCATGAAGAACCCGGCGACGCTTCCCCAGAGTTCAAACTTCGTGATCAAGAACACCACGCCCACAAGCACGAGACCAAGACCGACGAGCCCGACCGTCAATGCGGGTGCTCCCCAGCGGCGGTACACCGTTGCGAAGAAGAGGCCCATCGAAAACAACAACATCGTGAGGGCGAAGTAGAAGATCCCGGCAATCACGGGGCCGGCGTGCCACAGCCAATCCAGACGGAAGAAGTAGCTATTGAAGCTCCACCCGTTGGTGGCGTCTTCAAGCAGCCCGCCGATGACGAACACGACAGCCATGATGCCGGAGGTGATTGCGCCAGCCGTCATGGTTCCGATGTAAAACTCGCGACGCGTGATGCTCATGGCCTGCGAGAACGGAAACGTTGCGGCCATGGCCATGACGCCCGCGCTCAGCATGTACCACATCGGAGCCTGGGCGCCACCGCCGAACTTAGGCTCGTCGGTCGGAATCATCCAATGGATGAGCAGCGTGATGATGAACGTGCCACCGAGGATGATCAGCGGAATCCAGATGAATGTCCAGCGGTTCACAAACTGCATGCGGGTGACGGTGCCGATGCGACTCATCGTGCGACCTCCTTCGACTCGGCTGCGGCCTGGGTCAGGCGCACAATGAGTTGTTGCAGAGAAACGGGGGCGAGCTCAATGCCGGTGGCTGCGAGCTGGGCGCGCTCATGCGGCGCGATGTGACCGAGCACGGTGAGGCTGGTGACGTTACCGAGTGATTCCCGATGCAGCACTTCGCGGCCAGCGGCGAACGCTTCGACGGCGGTGCGATCGCCGACGATGGCGGTGGCGCGGTCGCGGACGTCATCGGTGGACTCATCCATGATGATCGTGCCTGCATCGATCACCAGCACACGTTCGATGAGGTTGGCGACCTCGTCGATCAGGTGGCTAGAGAGGATGATGGTGCGCGGGTGTTCTGTGTAATCCTCCAGCAGTCGGTCGTAGAAGATCTGGCGCGCGACGGCGTCCAGCCCCAGGTACGGCTCGTCGAAGAACGTGATCTCGGCGCGTGATGCGATGCCGATGATGACGCCGATCGCCGACAGCTGACCACGCGAAACCTTCTTGATGTCCCGGTCAAGGGGGAGTTGGAAGTCGGCGATCAGACGCTGCGCAAGCTCCTCATTCCAATTCGGGAATATGAGCGATGCGGCCTGAAGGGCGTTGCGTGCACGCCATCCGTCGGGGTAGCGCTGGCTCTCGCGCACGAAGCACATGCGACTCAGGACCTTCGCGTTTTCGTACGGTTCTTCACCGAAAATGCGCACCTCGCCAGAGGTGGCGAAGTTCTGCGCGGTGAGGATGGACATCACCGTGGTCTTACCTGCGCCGTTGCGTCCGAGCAGGCCGTAAATGGTGTCCTTTTCCAGCGTGAAACTCACCTTCTCTACCGCGGTGGTGGTGCGGTATCGCTTGGTGAGGTTCTTGACTTCGACAACGGTTGTCATCAGTTTTCCCCTTCTGTCTGTGCGGCACGGTCTCGAATGAGAGCGGCCAAGTCTTCTGCGGTGAGCCCGAGCTTGCGGGCTTCAACCAGGAGTGGATCGACGAAGCGGTCTGCGAAGATGCCTCGGCGTTCGGTGAGGAGTTGCTCTCGCGCTCCGGAGGCGACGAACATGCCGATGCCTCGGCGCTTGTACAGGACTCCCTTGTCAACGAGCATGTTCACTCCCTTCGCTGCGGTCGCCGGGTTGATGCGATAGAACGCGGCGAGTTCGTTCGTGGAGGGGGCTTGTGCTTCTTCAGCGAGTGAGCCATCGACGATCGAGTCTTCGACCTGCTCCGCGATCTGAAGAAACAGTGGCTTACCTTCTTCGATCACGATCACCTCCACTTGGTTGGTTAGTTACTCGACTAACTAACCATATAACCGGACGAATCCGCAAGGGGTTTCGGCAACTTGTTTTCGCAGTCGCGAACCGGGCACCTTTCCTGATCGCGCGTCAGAGAGCGGTGCGGGCGGCGCGGCCGGTGGCATCGCGGCCGAGTCCGAAGGCGGCGATGAGCATCGCGAGCAGAATGAGTGCGCCGACGGTGGCGGCGACGCCGAGCCAGCCCCACGGCTGGAATGCCAGGCCGACAGCCCAGCCGAACAAGCTCGAGCCGCCGTAGTACGCGAGGTTGTAGAGGCTGGAGGCCTGCGCCCGGCCGGTGTGGGCAATCGCCGGAATCCATCCCGAGGCGATGGCATGGGCCGCGAAAAATCCTGCGGTGAAGATGAGGAGGCCAGCGATCACCGCGATGATCGAGTCGGCGATCGTGATGGCCAGGCCCACTATCATGAGCCCCGATGCGCCGATCAGCACGCGGTAACGCCCGACGCGTGCAGCCAAGCGGCCGGACTGCGCCGATGACCACGTGCCCGAGAGGTACGCAAGAAACAGGAAAGACGAAATCGTCGCCGGGATGAGAAACGGTGGCGCCTGCAGTCGAAACCCGAGGTAGTTGTACACCGCGACGAAGCTACCCATCAAGAGGCCGCCCTGTGCGAAAAGTGCGACCAATCGCGAATCGCGCAGGCATGTCATGATTTTGCGCCCGAGCGGAATGTCGCGGGCGGAACCACGGAGGACGGGCTCGAATCCGCGCGGTGCCGGGGCAAGGAGAAAGAACATGACGCCGGCGACGGCGGCGATGATCGAGACCACGAGTGTGCCCACTCGCCACGTGGCAACCTCACTCAGTGGGCCTGAAATGATGCGGCCAGCGAGGCCGCCCAGGGAGGTGCCGGAGATGTATGTGCCGCTGGCAATGGCTGCAGCGCGGGGTGAGATCTCTTCTGCGAGGTAGGCGAGAGCGATGGCGGGGATACCGCCGAGAGCCGCACCCTCGATGAACCTCAGCGCGAGCAAAGCTTCAAACGTGGGGGAGAACGGAACGATGAGGCCGAGAACCACGGCCGCGGTGATGGCAACCCGCATTGTGTAGCGCCGACCCCGCCGGTCGGCCATGCGTGACCACGGGATGACAGCGACGGCCAGGCCCAACGTCGCCGACGAGACGGCGAGGGCGGCGGTGGCTTCGCTCACCTCCTGATCGGCGGCGAGCTCGGGGAGAACACCCTGCACCGAGTACAGCTGCGAAAACGTCGCGACTCCCGCGGCAAATAGCGCCAAGATGAGCAGACGATAGCCGCGCGAGCCACGGTCATGCCCGTCCCACGCCTCGCTCATAGATTCAGGCTAGCCCCGGTCGTCCGATCAGAGCCGCGACACGAAGCGTGGTGCCTCGGCACCTCGTCTCGAGCCGAGAGGTTTTGTCCGGGCCACTTCGCGATCGCAAAAGGGGCTACCGAGCTTGCAGTCGCGGTGACCGATTTCGCACCGACGGTGACCGCCGCCCGTCGCGGGCGCGAGACAATAGACCCATGACTGATTTGGCCGGTGTTTTGCGTGTGCTGGCGGAGGGCACCCCGCTCGATGACGCCGCCATTCGCGCGGCTCTGCCCGCCGATGCCGAAGCGGCAGACGAACTCATCGAACTCGGTCGCCGCGTCACCGGGCTCCGAGCCCGCAGCGCCGAGCTGCGCGCCCTGACGTCGTCGCTTCGAGACCTGCTCGCCATCGCCGACGCCGAGCTTCTACTCCAGCGCATCGTCGATCGCGCACATGACCTCATCGAGGTCGACGTTGCCTACCTCAGTGTCTATTCGCCCGAGCAGGACGAGCTGTATGTGCGTGCGGCGACCGGAACCACGTCGCCGCGATTCTTGGAGATGGTCGTTCCGGCCGGGGTGGGGCTGGCGAGCCTCGCGGTGCGCACGCAGCATCCACAGTGGGTCGAGGACTATCTCGAGCTGGAGACCGTGCCGCACGATGACGTGATTGACGAGATCGTGCGTGAGGAGCAGCTCCGTTCGTTGCTTGGCGCCCCGCTTGTCGTGAACGGAAGAGTGCTCGGCGTGCTCTTTGCCGCGAGTCGTGAGCCGCATGCGTTCCGGCCTGAAGAGATCTCGCTACTCGCCGCGTTTGCCAGCCAGGCCGCCCTCGTGCTGCATCAGGCGCAGCTTCTCAAAGAGGCCAATGACGCGACCGCGATCGCGGCTGAGCGTCAGCACCAGGTGGAGTGGGCGGCGTCTGTGCACGTGGAACTCACCCGGCTCGTTGCCTACGGGCATGGTGCCGATGAGGTCGTTGGGGTGCTCGCCGACGCGCTCGGCCGCGCCGTCACGTTCGTCGATGAGCAGGGCGCCGTAATTTCCGGCGGCCCCACGGTTCCGTCGCTCGACCCGGAAGTGCGAGCGGCAATCGCGCTCGGTGCCGAATCGGGGCGCAGCGCGATCATCGAATCGGGGGAGTACGAACTCGTCGCACCTGTCATCGCCGCCCCCGCTCGCCCTGGGGCCCTGTTGGTTGCCCGAAGCGACAAACCCGTCACCGAAATGGAACAGCGTACGGTCGAGCGGTCAGCAATCGCCGCGGCCCTCACCCTGTTGCGCCGCAACGCCATGCTGGAGGCCGAAGACCGCGTGCGCGGCGAACTTGCGGTCGAGCTCATCGAGTCACGCACCACCCGCCCCGGCGCGGTACGTCGCGCGGCCGCCCGCGGCTTCGCGGTCGATGCGCCCTGGGTTGTCGCTGCGATTCCATGCCGCGGCGACGAGCGCCGGCGCATCCTCGGGCGCTTGCACCACCGTTCCGATTGGCTTGCTGCTCCCGCGCCAGGCGGCGTGACGGCGCTCGTCAGTGCCGGTGACCGATCCCCAGACGCTGTCGCTGATCTGCTCCGCACCGAGGGCGGATCCGACGTCACTCTCATCGTCGCAACCGACGCCAACAACCTCGAAAGTGCCGCAGCGGGCGCGCGTTCGCTGTGGCGGGCCGCGCAGCTTGCGCGGGGTTTGGGAATTGTGACCGGAACCATGGATGCGGCACTGTTGGCACCATACGCGCTGCTGTTTGATGGTGATGCGACGCGCCTCGCCGCGTTTGTTGAGCAGACCCTCCAGCCGGTGCTGGAGTGGGATGAACGGCGCGACGCGCAACTGTTTGACACCCTCGCCGCCCTCTTCGACGAGCGCTGGTCGCTGAGCGCTGTCGCACGCTCGCAGCACGCGCACCTGAACACGATTAAACAGCGGGTCGCGCGCCTGAAAACCCTCCTCGGCGACGACCTCGACGCGCCCGAGGCACGGTTCCGTCTCGAGCTTGCGGTGCGCATAGAACGTGCACGTCGCGCAGTCAATCAGCCATAGTCAACCCACAAATAGTGGCCACTCTGGACGTATGCCTGAGTGAGGCCTGGTGGTGGGATTGGCAATTGTGGCGATTTTTGCCACAGAAAAGGAAGTTCTCGTGGCTCAGTCATCCCGCCTCAGCGGTCTCCGCAACCTCTCCGTCACCGAGCGTCGTAACGCCGTCATTGAGGCCGTCGGTCTCGACGCCGACGCACTCGCCCCGCTCGCTGGCGAAGGCCTGTCGTTTGAACAGGCCGATCGCATGATCGAAAACGTGATCGGCAAGATCGAGATCCCGGTCGGCATCGCGACGAACATCACGATCAACGGCAAAGACGTTTTGGTTCCGATGGCCACGGAAGAGCCCTCGGTCGTCGCCGCCGCCTCCAACATCGCCCGCATGTCGCGTCGTTTCGGTGGCATCGTCACCACGTCGACGGAACCATTGATGCAGGCACAGGTGCAGCTACTGGATGTCGCAGACCCCGCTGGTGCGTCGGCGCGCATCCTGGAGAACAAGGATGAAATCCTCGCTCTCGCTAACGAGCAAGACCCGCGCCTTGTGCAGGTTGGCGGCGGTGCCCGCGACCTGCTCGTACGTCGCGTGCACGGCCTGCTTGATGACCACCTCATTGTGCACCTCGTCGTCAACGTCGGCGACGCCATGGGCGCAAACGCCGTGAACACCATGGCAGAAGCCATCGCTCCGCGGCTCGCCGATATCGCGGGCGGCCGCTCGTTGCTGCGCATCCTGACGAACCTGGCTGACATGCGCATCACCCGCGCACGCCTCACCATCCACCCCGATGAGGTCGGCGGCCCCGAAATCATCGACAACATGATCGCCGGCGCCAACCTCGCCTACGACGACCCGTACCGTGCTGCAACGCACAACAAGGGCATCATGAACGGCATCACCGCCGCCGTGCTCGCGACGGGCAACGACACTCGTGCCGTTGAAGCCGGTGCGCACTCGTACGCTGCCCGCGATGGTCAGTACCGTGCTCTCTCACGCTTCGAGAAGGACAAGGATGGCAACCTCACCGCGACGCTGGAACTGCCGATGGCTGTTGGTCTCGTCGGTGGCGCCACGAAGTCGCACCCGGCCGCTCGCGCGGGCGTTGCGATCACCGAGGTGACCACGGCGCGTGAGCTGGCTGAGGTCATCACCGCTGTCGGCCTGGCACAGAACGTCGCCGCCGTTCGTGCGCTGGCAGCCGAAGGCATTCAGCGTGGCCACATGGGCCTGCACGCTCGCAACGTGGCTGTTGCCGCCGGTGCTGAGGGTGCTGAAATTGACGCCGTTGCTGCGATTCTCGTTGAGCGTCGTGCCGTCCGTCAGGACGTCGCGGAGACGGTTCTCGCCGACATCCGCTCAGGCAAATGAGTACCGTTCGCGAACTGGGCCTGCCAGCGGTTCACCCGCAGCCGGCCGCCTCGCCCACCACGATCAACGCCGGTGATGCGGTTGAGATTTGGGAGGTCGCCGCGCGCGATGGCCTGCAGGCTGAAAAGACCCTGCTCAACGCCGACACCAAGGTCGAGCTGATCGAGCGCCTGGCCGCAGCCGGCGCCTCGGTGATCGAAGCCGGAAGCTTCGTGCGCGCTGACCGGGTGCCGCAAATGGCGGACTCCGCTGAGGTCTTCCAGCGCACCAAGCACCTTGACGTTCGCCTGCCCGTTCTGGTTCCAAATCTCCGCGGCTACGAAATGGCCCGCGAAGCCGGTGCTGACGATATCGCCGTGTTCCTCAGCGTCACCGAGTCGTTCTCCCAGCAGAACCTTGGTGCGTCCCGCGAGGTCATGGAGAACGCCGTCGCAGGCGTCGTCGAGCGCGCTCTCGCCGATGGCGTGCGCGTGCGCGGATACCTGTCGATGGTTTTCGGCGACCCGTGGGAGGGCGCCGTCGCGGTGAGCGACGTTGTTCGTCTCGCGAGTCTCATGCAGTCGTGGGGCATCACCGCGCTGTCGCTGGGTGACACAAACGGTGTTGCCACCCCCGGCCACGTGCGCACCGTCGTGCGTGCGCTCACGGGTGCCGAGGTTCCGCTATCAAACATTGCCCTGCACATGCATGACACGTATGGGCAGGCGCTGGCCAACGTGTACGCCGGACTGGAAGAGGGCGTGCGCACGTTCGACGCCGCTGCCGGCGGCGTGGGCGGTTGCCCGTTCGCCAAGTCGGCGACCGGCAACCTAGCCACCGATGACCTTGTCTGGATGCTCGAGGGGCTCGGTGTGCGCACCGGCATTGATCTCGACGCTCTGACTGAAACGAGTGCCTGGTTGTCCCGACACCTAGGCAAACCCCCGACATCTCGAGTCGCGACGGCGCTGACCCGCTAAGAGAGGACCTGAATTGGAAAACAAGAACCTGCTGGAGGTGTGGGGAGATACGGTCGACAGCCGTCATCTCTTTGCCTCCATCCTCCTCGGTGCGGGCATTGCCGTGCCGGTGTACCTGCTGGCGGAGTGGGGCTTCGGTGAACTCACCGGTGGCACCGCGGTCGGGCGCTCTTACGCGCTCGTGACCGGACTCGCGGCCTGCGTCGTGGCAGCGGTTGTCGCCGCGAACCTGTTCAAGCCGAAGCGTGTCGTGCTGCTCGACCAGCAGACGCCCGGTTCGCGCGAAGCCGCCATGGACGCCATCGAAGATGAGCTTGGCCCGCTGGGTGACCCCGACGAGCTGCCCGCCGCGACCCTGCAGGAAGTCAAGGAGCTTGGCCTCTACGACGATCTCAAGGCGCAGCACCTCAAGAACGAGGCTAAGGCGAAGGAGGTCAGCGCATGATGGAGATGATTTTCGAGCCCATGCTCTGGGCTCTCGGTATGGCTGCGGTCGGTACCGTGATCTTCGGTCTGCTCGGCCTGGTGTCGGGTACTGATGAAACCGCGACTATTGCGCCACTGACGCTCATGGTGATTCTGCTCGGCGTGCCGCCGGTTGGTGTGTTCGCCTTCTTCATGTCGGCGATTACCGCCAAGCACATCACGCACGCGATTCCCACGACCCTGCTCGGTATTCCGGGCGACACGTTGGCCGCGCCGCTGTTGCGTGACGCACAGATGCTGCGCGAGCTCGGTGTTCCGCACATCGCGCTGCGCAAGGCCATCTCGGGTGGTGTGCTCGCTGCAATCATCGCTGTGCCGATGGCCGTGCTGTTCGCGATGATTCTGACGCCGTTCTCCGACGTCATTAGCGCGATCGCTCCGTGGTTGTTCCTCGCGGCAGCAATTCTCATTGCTGTGCTGTCGAAGGGTCGCTGGGCGGCTCTCATCGCCCTCATCCCGTTCGTGCTGATCGTTGTCGGTCTGCAGGGCTGGGCGACGGGCGTGCTGGGCAAGGGCCTGTCGATCTCGTTCTTCCTCGGTATTGCGATCGGCCCGCTGATCGCAGACCTCGTGCTCGCATCGTCGCCCGGTGGCCGCAAGCTGCTGAAGCGCGACAAGCCGCGTGAGTTCGAGCTCGCCGGTGACGTACGCACGTGGAAGGGCCGCATGCCCAACCCGCTCAAGGTCCTCGACCGCGGACAGATCGGTGGCACCGCTGGTGCAGCCGTGATCTCGAGCGCAACGTTCGTGTTCTCGCCCGTCGCCATGACGGTGCTCATGGGTGAGACCTTCGGTGGTCGCGTTAAGAACGGCTACCGCCGTCTCACGACGATGATGGCCGTGAAGAACGGAACCACGGAGTCGACCTACATTGCTGAGACGCTGATTCCGCTGATTGCGATTGGTCTGCCGCTGTCGCCGATGGCTGCTGGCCCCGCAAACCCGCTGTTCAACGCGCCGCCGGTCTTCACGATCGACGCCGAAACGGGTGCGACCAACAACCTGCACGACATGCTGAACCCGTGGCAGTTCCTGATCTTCGGCCTCATCGCCGTGCTGATCGCCGTACTCATCACGTACCCGTTCGCCATGACCCAGGCGCACCGCGCCGCGAAGTGGATCATGACGAAGGTTTCGCACGAAGCGATCATCGGCGCATTCGCCGGTCTGATCGCGGTCATCTGCCTCTACGAAGGCGGCATCATCGCACTGCTCGTCGCCCTGACGATCGGTCTGGTGGGAGGCCTGCTGAACAAGCTGTTCCAGATGCACACCGGCGTTCAGTTCATGGGTTACTACGTCGCGGCCCTCTCGGTGCCCGCGATCGCAGCCCTGTTCGCATAACGCGTTTGCACAGCGGTGCCGCACTCCTTACGGGGTGCGGCACCGCTTTTTTATGCGTGGTTCCGTTCGGCGTGTCCGGGCCGGTTCGAATTACCAAATGTCGAACAGATGGATCGCGCGGGCGCGTTGGGAGCGATCTCACCGGCGTGTCCGTCGAAAGTGTTCGACATTTGATCACAACGCGGCTGCCCGGCGGGTGAGGGGGAGCCTCAACTGAAGTGCTTTTCGCCTACCCGGCGCCGCCGGTGGTGCGGTAGTCGGCGAGGGCGCGGTTGTAGCGTTCGAGGATTGCGGGATCGTGCGGTTCGGTGTGCACGATCACGTCATCGAGCGGCCACGAAACGTCAGTACCCAATGCGATGCGGGCGGCCTGAAGAGCGGCTCCGCGGGCGACGTACTCAGCCTCGGGGGCCACCGCGATGGCCAGACCCAGCACCCGCGCCATCGCACTGCGGGTGGCGCGCAGCTTGCCGCCGCCGCCGATCAGAATGACCCGGTCAAAGCTCACACCCTGGTCGGCAATCGCGGCAACACCAGCGGCGAGACCACACACCATGCCTTCGATCGCGGCCCGAGCAATGCCCGCACGGGTCGTATTCGCCAACGAGAGCCCGCGTAATGACGCGCGTGCGTCTGGCAGGTTGGGTGTCCGCTCACCGGCCAAGAACGGCAACAGCACGGGTGATTCTGCCGACTCGGCCTGCTCGGCGAGCTCCCCGAATTCGTCAAAGTTAACGCCGAGCAGGGAAGCAAAAGTGCCGACGACCTGCGCCGCGTTCATCGTCGCAACCAGCGGCAGGAACCCGCCGGAGGCATCGGCGAAGCCCGCTATTGTGCCTGTGCTGTCGGCCATGTGATGCGCCACCGACGCGAACGCGGTTCCGCTCGTGCCAATCGACACGATCACATCGCCGTGCTGCGCACCCAGCCCCAGAGCTGCTGCCGCGTTGTCTCCGGCACCGACAGCCACCGCAATTCCGGTAGGAATGGTTCCGGCAACAGCAGCCGTAACCCCCACCGTCTCGCCGGGCTCCGCAACACGCGGCAGCACGGCATCGTGGCCGAGCGCGCGTACCAGCAGATCGCGGTCGTACTCGCCGGTGTGCGGCGACCAGTATCCGGTGCCGCTGGCGTCAGAGCGGTCGGTGGTGAGCGCCGACAGGTCAGCGCCGAGCGCCCCCGACGGGCCGTATCCGCGCAACCGCCACGTCAGCCAATCGTGCGGCAACGCAACCGCGGCAACACGAGAAGCATTCGCTGGTTCCGCGTCGCGCATCCACCGCAACTTCGTCACGGTGAACGAGGCGACGGGCACGGAACCTGTGCGTGCGGCCCACTGCTCGTCACCGATTTCGGCGCGCAAGTCGAGCGCCGCGGCGGCACTGCGGGTGTCGTTCCAGAGCAACGCATCGCGAATCACGGCGCCGTCGGCATCGAGGGCAACGCACCCGTGCTGCTGGCCGCCGATTGAGATCGCGGCAACGTCGTCAAGCCCACCCGCGTCGGCGACCGCAACCAGGAGAGCATCCCACCACGCCTCGGGGTTAACTGCCGTGCCCGCCGGGTGGCTGGCGCGCCCAGACCGCACCTCGCGGCCGGTCTGGGCATCGACAATGACAACCTTGCAACTCTGCGTCGACGAATCGACACCCGCAACGAGTGTCATCGTGCGCCGAGCAGGTGTTCCATTGCCAGCTGCTGCAGGCGAACGAAACCGAAGCCCTTGCCGCCGAAGTACGCGTCGGCGTCGAAGTCTTCGTAAGCCGAACGGTCAGCGAGCAGCTCGGTATAGCCCTCGCCCGGGTTCAGCGTCGGCGTGTTGATCTCTTCGACCTTCGCGGCAGCGAGTGCCTCCTGCACCTCGGGGTCAGCGCGGAACGCAGCGGCGCGCTCCTTCAGCGCAAGGTACATGCGCATGTTGGCCGTGACCGACTCCCACACGCCGTTCTCGTCTTCGGTACGCGAAGGCTTGTAGTCGAAGTGACGCGGGCCTTCGTACGTGGGGCCGCCGTTCGGGCCGCCGAATTCCAGCAGGTCAACGAGTGAGAACGCGTTCTGTACGTCGCCGTGGCCGAATACGAGGTCCTGGTCAAACTTCACGCCGCGCTGGCCGTTGAGGTCAATGTGGAAGAGCTTGCCGGCATCCAGCGCCTGCGCGATGCCGTGGGTGTAGTTGAGGCCCGCCATCTGCTCGTGGCCCGTCTCCGGGTTCAGGCCCACGAGCTCGGGGCGCTCCAGCGTCTCGATGAAGGCGAGGGCGTGGCCAACGGTCGGCAGCAGAATGTCGCCGCGCGGCTCGTTCGGCTTCGGTTCAATCGCGAAACGGATGTCGTAGCCCTGGTCGACAACGTAGTCGCCGAGCAGGTTGACGGCCTCGCGGTAGCGCTCGAGTGCACCACGAACGTCCTTCGCCGCGTCGTACTCGCTGCCCTCGCGGCCGCCCCACATCACGAACGTCTGCGCGCCCAGCTCGGCGGCAAGATCGATGTTGCGCAGCACCTTGCGGAGCGCGAAACGACGCACGTCGCGGTCATTGGAGGTGAAGCCGCCGTCCTTGAATACGGGGTGGCTGAAGAGGTTGGTGGTGATCATCGGAACCACGAGTCCGGTTGCGTCGAGAGCGCCGCGGAGGCGGTCGATTTCGGTGCGACGCTCGGCGTCGGTGCTCTCAAACGGGAAGAGGTCATCGTCGTGGAACGTCATGCCCCAGACGCCGAGGTCAGAAAGGCGGTGAACAGCGTCAACCGTGTCAACCGGCGGGCGCGTGGCGCCACCGAACTGGTCTTGTGCTGGCCAGCCGAAGGTCCACAGGCCGAAGGAGAAGTGGTCTTCGCGGGTGGGGTTGAGAGTCATTGCAATCAGCTTTCGTAGGTAATTCGAGGGTCGAGCTAGCGACCGGACGGCTTGGCGAAGCGCTGCTGAAGCAGCACAGCGACGATGATGATGACGCCCTTGGCGACGGCCTGCACCGAAGAGGTCATGTTGTTCTGCACGAAGACGTTGGTGAGAACCGAGAAGATGAGCACGCCGAAAATGGTGCCGACCATGGTTCCGCGTCCGCCGACCAGCAGCGTGCCACCGACGACAACCGCTGCGATCGCGTCGAGCTCCCACATCATGCCGTGCGTCGAGGTCCCGGCGGTCGTGCGGCCGAGCATCATGACCGCGGCAATGCCGGCGGTGAGGCCACACAGCGCGTACAGCCACATGGTGTGACGCTTGACCTTGATGCCCGACAAGCGAGCTGCTTCGTAGTTGCCACCGATGGCAACCGTGCGGCGGCCAAACGTGGTGCGGTTCAGCAGAATCCAGCCGAGGATGGCGACGATCGCGAAGATCCAGATCAGAATGTCGACGCCCAAAATGTCGGCGTTCAGCACGTTGATGAACTCGCGGTCCTTCACGACGAGGGTCTTGCGCTCGGCCAGGATTTCAGCGAGACCGCGCGCCGCAACGAGCATCGCGAGGGTGGCCATAAACGCCACCACTTTGCCGTACGCGATGATGATGCCGTTGATGAGTCCGGCGCCGAATCCGACGGCGAGGGCGATTAGCACCATCACGATCCAGTGCGTTTCTTTCGCAAACGCCTGCACCGTGGCGAGGGTCGCAGCGACCGACGCGAGGCCGACGAGCGATCCGACCGACAGGTCGATGCCACCTGCGATGATCACGAGGGTCATGCCAATCGCGACGACGCCGATGATCGACGCCTGACGCAGGATCGTCAGCATGTTGTCGACGTTGGTGAAGCGCTCGCCCGCGGTAATCGCGCCGATCGCCATGATCAGCAGCAGCGCGATAACGAGGCCAGAGTTGCGGCCAACGGAACCACTAAAGATGCGGCTCACAGCCTTAGGAGTTGGGGTCGAAGCAGTGGCGGTCACCACAGCGGTTTGCTCGCTCATGCGGCGGTTCCTTTCATGACGAGACTGAGCACGCCGTGCTCATCGATTTCAGATGCGGGCACGGTCGAGAGAACCTCGCCGTCAGCGATAACGAGCACGCGATCGGCGAGGCCAAGCACCTCGTCGATTTCGCTGGAGACGATCACAATCGCGTTGCCGTCAGCGGCCAACTGGCGGATGAGACCGTAAATTTCGGTGCGCGCACCGACGTCAACACCACGCGTCGGCTCATCAAGCAGGAGCACGCGGGTGCCGTGAATGAGCCAGCGCGCGAGCAGAATCTTCTGCTGGTTGCCGCCCGACAGGGTGCCGGCGGCACGGTTCGGGTCTGCGGGGCGCAGATCGAGCGCCTTCAACTGCTCGCCTGTCGCCTTGCGCGCACGGCGGTCATCGAGGAAGCCGCCGCGAGCGAAGTCACCGAGCGATGCGAGGGTCGCGTTGACATAGAGCGGCTCGGTGAGCACGAGGCCCTGGCTCTTGCGCTCTTCGGGTGAGAGGCCGACGCCGGCGGCGACAGCATCGCTGACGGAACCACGCCGCAGCGCGGTACCCGCGACAGCGATGGTTCCGCTCGTCGCACGTCGGGCGCCATAAATCGTTTCGAGAATCTCGGAACGGCCCGAGCCGACGAGGCCCGCAAGGCCCACGATTTCGCCCGCCCGCACGGAGAACGACACGTCGCTGAAGATGTTTCCCAGCGCCAGGTTGTCGACGGTGAGGATCTCTTCGGCGTCTGCGGCAATCGGCGCCGCGGGCGGGAAGACGTTCTCGACCGTGCGACCGGTCATCAGGCGGATGAGTTCGGTCGTGGGGGTGTCGCCGACCGGGATGCCGGAGGCCATCGTCTGGCCGTCCTTGATCACGGTGATGCGGTCACCAATGGCCCGAATTTCTTCGAGGCGGTGGGTGATGTACACCACGGCGATTCCTGCAGACGTGAGCTCCTTCACAACGGCGAAGAGGTTCCGCACCTCTTCTGAGTCGAGCACCGCGGAGGGCTCGTCCATCACGATGAGCTTGATGTCGTGAGAGAGGGCGCGTGCCATCGACACGATCTGCTTGTTGGCGGCGCTGAGCGAGCCGACTTCGGCGTGCGGCGAGAGGTTTTCGTGGCCGAGACGGCGCAGTAGCTCGCGCGTTTGGCGCGTGGTTTCGGAACGCTTCGTGAAGCCACCGCGCGAGATTTCGTGGCCGAGGAAGATGTTTTCGGCCACAGTGAGGCCGTCAACGACGTCGAGCTCTTGGTACATCGTGGCGATGCCCAGCGCGATGGCTGCTTGCGGGTCAGGGATCTCGACGGTCTCACCCTGCCAGCGAATGGTGCCGCCATCGGGGCGGTGCACGCCGGCCAGCGTCTTGATCAACGTGGACTTTCCGGCACCGTTCTGGCCGAGGATGCAGTGCACCTCACCAGCACGCACGTCAATGCTCACATCGGTGAGTGCGTGCACGCCGGCGAAGGACTTTTTGATCCCCTCCACCTCGAGGAGTACATCATGATCGACTTTGGTCATGGCGACAACATATATCGATTGAGCGAATCAAGCAACGGGCAATCTCGGGGATATGCGCTAATTTCGTGCACCACCTAAGAATTCAAAATCGGTGTGGACAGCGCGTTGTGTCGCTGTTATGGTGACGTGAAACGCTATTTGATGCCCCTGTCAACAAACAGCACACACAGCACTCCGAACCATCTCAAGGAAGAGAAAAGTCCATGGCTAAGAAGTTCACGCAGATGCGCCGCCTCATCGCCGGCGCTGGTGCCTCCCTACTCGCCGTTGGCCTCCTGGCCGGCTGCTCCAGCGGTGGTGCCGAAGAGGGCAACGTCGTCGACCAGGGCACGTCCTCTGAAGAAAACGCACAGACCGGCGACACGGTCGTTATCGGCTTCTCGGGCCCCGCAGCCGACCACGGCTGGCTCGGCGCCATTAACTCGGGCGCAACGGCTGCGGCCGCAAGCTTCGCCGACGTCGACCTTCGCGTTGCTGAAGGCACGAACGACGCCAACGCACAGATCGCCGCTGTCGAGACCTTCATTAACGATGGTGTCGACGCCATCGTGCTGCTGCCCACCGACGGCGCAGCCCTCACCGAGGTTGCTATCAAGGCCATGCAGGCTGGCATTCCGGTGATCAACGTTGACCGTGAGTTCTCGAGCCCGTTCGCCGCCCGCACCACGGTGCTCGGTGACAACTACGGTATGGGCGTTTCGGCCGGTACCTACATTTGCGAGCAGCTCGACGGCAACAAGGACGCCATCGTCGCTGAAATCGCCGGCATCGACTCGCTGCCCCTGACGCAGGACCGTTCGGCTGGCTTCAAGGACGCCCTCTCGGACTGCGGTCTTGAGGTTTCGGCTCGCGTTGCCGCTGACTTCACCGTTGCCGGTGGCGAGTCGGCAACGTCGCAGCTGCTGTCGGCAAACCCGAAGATCGACGCGATCTGGAACCACGACGACGACCAGGGCATCGGCGTGCTGGCAGCCATCACCGCTGCTGACCGCGACGAATTCTTCATGGTCGGTGGCGCTGGTAGCAAGGACGCCATGGAGCTCATCAAGTCGGGCGACACCGTTCTGCAGGCAACGATCATCTACCCGTCGACGCAGGCTGCTGACGGCATCGCGCTGGCACGTCTGATCGCGCAGGACAAGACCGTTGGTGACCTCATCACGCCGTCGGTTCCGAACCGCATCGTGCTGGACGCACCGGTGGTCACCAAGGACAACGTCGACCAGTTCATCGATCTGGCCTTCGCCTCCTAATTAACCGCGGGGTGGGGCGCATTTCGGGGGACGTGCGCTCCACCCCTACGTTTCTCTTAGAGACATTTCTCTCGAGACATTTGATTTACCGCAGACATCGTTGTTTGAAAGGTCACCACGGCAATGACACGCACGGCACGCGTCGCCATGATAGGCGCAGGTTTCATGGGCGCAGCCCACTCGCAGGGTTGGCGCGTTGCGCCCCGGTTCTTCGACCTGGACGTCAAGCCCGAAATGGCCGTCTTGGTCGGTCGCGATGCCGAGCGCACGCAGGCTGCCGCTGACAAGTGGGGCTGGGCTGAGACCGCCACCGATTGGCGTGAGGTCATCACCCGCGACGACCTAGACATTGTCGACATTGTCACGCCGGGTGACTCCCACGCCGAGATCGCGATCGCCGCGCTCGCAGCCGGCAAGCACGTGCTGTGCGAAAAGCCGCTGGCCAACACGGTGGACGAAGCGGAACAGATGGCTGCGGCCGCCGAGAAAGCTGCCGCGAATGGCGTGCTCGCGATGGTTGGCTTCACCTACCGCCGTGTACCGGCGACGGCATTCGCTAAGCAGCTTGTCGCCGACGGACGCATTGGCGAGATCCGTCAGGTGCGCGCGGCCTACCGCCAAGACTGGCTGATGGATGCCGACGGGCCGATGACCTGGCGCCTCGACAAGTCGCGCGCTGGTTCCGGCTCTCTCGGCGACATTGGCGCACACGCGATCGACCTCGCCGAATACATCACCGGCATGCAGCTTGATCGCGTGTCTGGCGTGCTCGACACGATCGTGCGCGAGCGCCCGCTGCTGGGCGAGGGCGTGGGGCTCTCCGGAACCGCGGCAGAAGAACGCGGCACCGTGACCGTTGACGACGTGGCTGTGTTTACCGCCCGCTTTGGCGTTGACGGCGGCTACGCACCGATCGCCTCGTTCGAGGCCACGCGCTTCGCAACCGGTCGCAAGAACGCCCTCACGATTGAGGTCTCGGGTTCGAAGGGTGCCCTCGTTTTCAACCTCGAGCGCCTCAATGAGCTGGAGTTTTACGACGCCACCGTGCCGTCGAACGATCAGGGATTCCGCACGATTCTGGTGACGGAACCAGACCACCCGTACCTGGCACCGTGGTGGCCAGCGGGCCACATGCTCGGCTATGAGCACGGTTTCTCACACCAGGTCAAAGACTTCATGGACGGCATCGCCACCGGCGCGCAGCCGACCCCGTCGTTTGCCGACGGCCTCCACGTGCAGCGTGTGCTCGACGCGGTCGAGCGGAGCTCCGCTGCCGACAGCGCGTGGGCCGTCGTCTAACGAAGAATTTCACATCACTAGGACTAAGAAAGGTACGACAATGGCGCGACCAATCACCCTCTTCACCGGACAGTGGGCAGACCTGCCCTTCGAAGAAGTCGCTCGCCTCGCGGGCGGCTGGGGCTACGACGGCCTGGAGATCGCTTGCTGGGGCGACCACCTCGACGTCAGCCGCTGGGACGATGCGGAGTACGTGCAGAGCCGCCTCGACATCCTCGCCGCGAACAACCTGTCGGTCTACACGATCTCGAACCACCTCACCGGGCAGGCCGTGTGCGACGACCCGATCGACGCGCGTCACCAAGACATTCTGTCGGAGCGGGTGTGGGGCGACGGTGACCCGGAGGGCGTGCGTCAGCGTGCCGCCGAAGACCTGAAGAACACCGCACGCATGGCGGCGAAGCTCGGCGTTAAGACCGTCGTGGGCTTCACGGGTTCGTCGATCTGGAAGGCCGTGGCGATGTTCCCGCCGGCCAGTGACGAGTTCATCGCCGCCGGATACACCGACTTTGCCAACCGTTGGAACCCGATTCTCGACGTCTTCGAAGAGGTCGGTGTGCGCTTCGCACTCGAGGTGCACCCGAGCGAAATCGCGTACGACTACTGGACGGCCAAGGCAACGCTCGGGGCCATCGGCCACCGCAAGAGCTTCGGCTTCAACTTCGACCCGTCGCACTTCGTATGGCAGCAGCTCGACAGTGTCGCGTTCGTGAACGACTTCGCCGAGCACATCTTCCACGTGCACTGCAAGGAGTCGGTCAAGCGTCTCGACGGCCGCAATGGCGTCATGGGTTCGCACTTGCCATGGGCGCACCAGCGTCGTGGCTGGGACTTTGTCTCGACGGGCCACGGCGATGTTCCGTGGGAGCCCATCTTCCGCGCGCTCAACGCCATCGGGTACGAAGGCCCGACGAGCGTCGAGTGGGAAGACGCCGGCATGGACCGCCTGATCGGCGCTCCCGAGGCGCTCGCGTTCGTACGCAAGCTTGCCGAGATTACGCCGCCTTCAGCAGCTTTTGATGCTGCGTTCTCGACGAGTAAGTAAGGTTAAGCAGTACGGTGAGCCGATGGAGGACAACGGTTCTCCATCAGCTCACCAATTCTTTCAAGGGGGCTGAATGAGCACCAACGATTCGGCCACGTCAGGGCCCATGCTGGGGACAACCGTCGACGATGTACGTCGACAGAACCTGAGCCAGGTGTTGCGCATCGCACATCAACTCGGACCAGTCAGCCGCGCAGAGCTGACGCGGGCAACCGGGCTCAACCGGTCCACGATCGGTGGGCTGGTGCAGGATCTTCACGAGCGGGGGCTCGTGGGTGAGGGCGACGTTGCCCGCACCAAGAAGGTGGGCCGACCGAGCCCACGAATCTTCGTCACCGACGACACCGTCGCCGTTGCCGTGAACCCTGAGGTTGACGCCATCGACGTCGCTATCGTCGGGCTGAGTGGGCGCGTGCTGCACCGCGTGCGGTACCGCAATGAGCGCATTCCGTCGCCCGCCGAGTTCGTCAACATTGTCTCCGCGTTGATCGCGGGCATGATTCCACACGCGCAGGGGGCGCGGGTGCTGGGAGTCGGCGTCGCTCTGCCCGGTCTGGTGCGCGCAACCGACGGCTTCGTGCTGTTCGCCCCGCACCTCGGGTGGGACAACACCGCCGTCACCAGCCTGCTGAGCGACGCCACCGGATTGAACGTGGTCGCGTTGAACGACGCAAACTGCGGCGCGATTGCCGAGGCCATCTACGGCAGCGCCCGTGGTTCCGGTCTCGTCGTCTACCTCAACAGCGGCGCCAGTGGTATCGGTAGCGGCATCGTGCTTGACGGCCGTCTCGTCACCGGCGAGGGCGGTCATGCGGGTGAGTTTGGTCACACGCTGGTCAACTCGCACGGGCGCGAGTGCCGGTGCGGATCACGCGGTTGCCTCGAGACCGAAGTGCGCCGCGATCTGTTCTTGGAAGCTGCTGGCGTTGCTGACGTCACGTCGGACGACATGCCCGCGCTACTGGCCGCGGCATGGGGTGACGCGTCGCACCCGGCGCATGCGGAGCTGCAGAAGCAGGTCGACTACCTCGGCGTCGCCGTGCGCACGATCGTGAACGCACTCAACCCGCGCCTGATCGTGCTCGGCGGCTACCTCGCGCACGTGCTGGCCGTGGTCGGCGAAGAGACCGTGAAGGCCCGCGTCGGCGGCACCCTTCCCGGTGGCCTCGATGACGTGTCGCTCGTCGCGACCGAACTCGGTGACGAACTGTTGCTGATCGGTGCGGCAGAGCGGGTGTTTAGTCCGCTTCTGGATGACCCCACCCTGGTTCCGGCCCGCGAGCCCGCCGCCGTCTAGCTTCACCCGTTGTCTCGGTCGTCGGGCGAGCGGAGCGGTGCCGTCCTGTGATTGACCAAATGTCGAACAGACGGCTTCGGAGAGCCCGTTAGGAGCGACGCTACCGGCGTGTCCGTCGAAAGTGTTCGACATTTGATCACATCGAGTGTCGGTCTGATGCGCCGTTCGCTCCGCGATCGAGCTAACCGGTTGGCCCGGACGTAATCTCCCCGGCGACCTTCTTCTCGAGCACGGTGATCGCCTCGTCTGAGATCACGATGAGTCCGTCGAGCTCTTCGCGCACGCGGCGGTAGGCGACCTGACGCTCGGCCTGTGTCGCGCCCTGGTCTTCGGCAACCCGCAGCAGCTGCAGCGCACGGTCGAGCCGCTTGCGCTCATCGTCGCTAAACGACCTGTTGGTCTGGCGCTTTGCGTCGCGTTCGGCAACGTCGAACGCCGAACCGAAGTCGATCACGGCCTCGCGATACGCCCGCACGGCGTCGGCATCAACCTTCGCGTCAACCGACTCGGGGCGCAGCGAATCTGCCCGGCGCTTCGCGCGCAAGAACGCGGCGGTGAGCTCGTTGCGGCCGTCACTCATCGCCGGATACGCGATCAGCTTCGCTACATCGAGTTCGTAGTCGAGCCACCGCTTCACGATTGCGTCGTGCTCGGCGGTGAGTCGGGTGAGCTCCTGCTTGCGGTTGGTAGGGGTGGCGACGGCTGCCGCGTCGGGGGAGACAGCGCCGAGCGGAACCGGGTGCTGGTACTCGGGGATAGGCAGGCCCTGCTTCTCCGCACGTTGCGTCGCACGGGCCTGAATCTCGGCTGCCTTGAGGTCGCGCTTCGCGGCCAACACCTCAAGGCGACGCTGGTGGCGGTTCTTCGATGCCTGGCGAATGTTGTTCGCAATGGCACCACCGACACCCATCAGCGGAAAGATCAACCACCAATAGTTGCCGGCAAAGTTCCAAAACTCGTCCACGCGATAACCCTACGACCCCACCCACCCAATGGGCGAGGGCGACGCCACGAAACGACCCCGAACCGTCCTGAGAGCCATACTTTGTCGCGAGGGCCGCACCGCACCACATCGCACCGCACCCCTGGTTCCGCTCTCCAGAAACGCCAGAGGCGCCCGGGTCGAAACCCGAGCGCCTCTGAATGCAATCAGTTGGTGAAGAGTGCGAAGACGGTCGCGCCGCCGCCGCCGATCACCATCGCGATGATGACAACCCACGCGACGAGGCGGGTACGGCCGAGGCGCGATTCGCGCATGGCCTCCAGATCGTCGTCTACCTCAGCCATCAGATGCCCGAGGGGATGACGTCGCCGAACGCTGCGGGCAGCGTTGCGCGCGAGACTTCGCGGAGTTCGTCAACCGAGATCGTGAACACGTCTTGCACTTCGAGCAGAGCGTCTTCCGATGCAATGTCAGTGACACCGATGCGGAGGACGGGGTAGCCGCGTCCGTCGCACAGGCCGCGGAACTTGACGTCTTCTTCACGGGGAACCGAGACGATTACGCGACCGGTCGACTCGGAGAACAGGGCAGCGGCGGCGTCAACACCGTCGCGCTCCATGATCTCGGTCAGCCATACGCGGGCGCCGACGCCGAAGCGCGTCGTGGTGTCAACGAGTGCCTGGGCGAGGCCACCTTCGCTGAGGTCGTGTGCGGCCGAGATGAGACCCTGCTCAGCGCCGGCGCGCAGCAAACCGGCGAGGGTCTTTTCTGCGGTGAGGTCGACGGCCGGCGGGCGTCCGCCGAGGTGGTCGTGGATGACGCCAGCCCACTGCGAACCCGAGAGTTCGGTCGCGGTGACACCCAGCAGGTACAGGTTTTCGCCAGCGTCCTGCCAGCCAGACGGAACGCGGCGGGCAACGTCGTCGATGATGCCGAGCACACCGACGACGGGGGTCGGGTGGATTGGAACATCGCCGGTCTGGTTGTAGAACGACACGTTTCCGCCGGTGACCGGGATGCCGAGCTCGACACAGCCGTCAGCCAGACCATCAACGGCACGGGAGAACTGCCACATCACTTCGGGGTTCTCAGGCGAACCGAAGTTGAGGCAGTCGGTGACTGCGGTCGGAATCGCGCCGGTGACAGCAACGTTGCGGTATGCCTCGGCGAGAGCAAGCTTCGCGCCCTCATACGGGTCGAGGTAGCAGTAGCGGCCGTTGGCGTCGGTGGCGATTGCGAAACCGAGACCCGACTCCTCGTCGACGCGAACCATGCCGGCGTCATCGGGGAAGGCGAGGGCCGTGTTGCCGCCGACGTAGTAGTCGTACTGGTTGGTGATCCAGCTGACATCGGCCAGGTTAGGCGAAGCGGTGAGCTTGAGGAACTGCTCCTTCAGCACGGCCGGGTCGCTTGAGCGCTCAAGCGCGGCAGCCGAATCGGTCTGCACGGCGTCGATCCAGGTCGGGTACGCGACGGGGCGCTCGTACACCGGGCCGTCAACGGCAACCGTCGACGGGTCAACGTTCACGATTTCTTCGCCGTGCCAGAAGATCTGCAGGCGACCGTCTCCGGTGACCTCACCGAGAACGCTGGTCTCAACGTCCCACTTGTTCACGACAGCGAGGAAAGCGTCGAGCTTCTCGGGGGCGACGATGGCCATCATGCGCTCCTGCGACTCCGACATCAGAATTTCTTCCGGCGTCAGGGTCGAGTCGCGAAGCAGCACGTTTTCGAGGTCAACGCGCATGCCGGAACCACCGTTAGCGGCAAGTTCGCTGGTTGCGCAGGAGATACCGGCGGCACCGAGGTCCTGAATAGCCTCAACCAGCTCACCCTTGTACAGCTCGAGGCAGCACTCGATGAGCACCTTCTCGGCGAACGGGTCGCCGACCTGAACGGCGGGGCGCTTGGTGGGGCCGCCCTCATCGAACGAGTCCGAAGCGAGGATCGATGCGCCACCGATGCCGTCGCCACCGGTGCGAGCACCGAACAGCACAACCTTGTTGCCAGCGCCCGTGGCGTTCGCCAGCTTGATGTCTTCGTGGCGCATGACACCAACGGCGAGGGCGTTGACGAGGGGGTTTTGCTGGTAAACCGCGTCGAAGACGGTCTCGCCGCCGATGTTCGGCAGGCCCAGGCAGTTTCCGTAGAACGAAATACCCGAAACAACACCGTGCACAACGCGAGCGGTGTCGGGGTGGTCAATGGCGCCGAAGCGCAGCTGGTCCATGACAGCGACGGGGCGAGCGCCCATCGAGATGATGTCGCGGACGATACCGCCGACACCGGTCGCTGCACCCTGGAACGGCTCAATGTAGGAGGGGTGGTTGTGTGACTCAACCTTGAAGGTCACCGCCCAGCCCTCACCGATGTCGACGACACCGGCGTTCTGGCCCATGCCGACCATGAGACGTTCCTTCATCTCCGGCGTGACCTTCTCACCGAACTTGCGCAGGTACATCTTCGACGACTTGTAGGAGCAGTGCTCCGACCACATCACGGAATACATGGCCAACTCGCCCGACGTGGGGCGGCGACCAAGGATTTCCTTGATCTGGTCGTACTCATCGCTCTTGAGGCCGAGCGCCGCGTACGGCTGCTCCTTCTCAGGAGTTGCGATGGCGTTTTCGACAGTGTCGGCGACGGGGCGAACGGGGTTCTCAGCTGCGGCAGTCACGCGTGCTCCAGAGTCAAGGCGGCGGGAGTCCTCTCAGTCTATCTGTGCATTGGGATTCCCGAGACCCCGTGACTTTTGCTCGAAGAGCGGAACCAACCATCCGCCCGTTGAACGAGCGGAGCGAGACGAAACGCAGCGAGCCGACCTCGGAACTTCGATTCGTTCCGGCTCGGTCGCTGCCCCATGGTTCCGCATCGTGTCTATTCGGCAGGATCGACGAAGGGGCCGAGGCTCTGTTTCAAACGCACCACGATATTGGGATCGAGAGGCGTCAAATGCAGGGCATAGGTCGTGATGACTCGATCCACGTCTTCGGTGCCACCGTCAGGGTGGAACTCGATCGAACGCACCTGGAGGCGCTCGACAAACTCTTCATCGGTACCCTCCCAGCGCTCGTTGATGTCATCGCGGTACCCGTCTTGAACGATCCATGGTTGTGACGTCTCGTCGGTGATCTCAGTGGCGATTGCCTGTCGAGACATCTCATCGATCGAGGCGAAGACCTCGAGCGCACTGTCGATCAGTTCGATGTAGCGGTCGGTGAAGGTATCAGGGTGGTGCAGAAAGATGGTGACGGGCAGCTCGCGCGACTCATAGTCCATGAGGGTTTCGAACACTGCGCCGTTGACGAGTTGCGTGAACGTCACCTCGCCGAGGAATCGGCTCGTGGCCATTGTTGGGACCTTTCTTTCCGGTGGGGCGCCCATTTGCGACGGGGCGCCCCACCGACGACTAGTTGTTTCCGGTGAGCGCTTCGTCGGCGATAAGAGCGTTGACCGTCGTTGTTGCGGCGGCGTCCGATGAGAAGAAGTCTTCAACGACGGCGTCGAACAGGTCTTGTCCGCGCGCGTACTCCTTCGCCGTGGCGTTGAGGTCATTGACGACGGCGTTGTGCACATCGACCGCGGAAACCATGGGCCCGGTCGCGCCCATACCGATGGACTCATGTCGTTGAACGGCATAAGTTGACGGAACCATGCTGAGGGTACTTTTTGCGGTCGCCAGTGCATCGGCAATGGTGCCCATGTTGCGCGACACGTGATTGGTGTCGTTCCGATCCATCGTCATGATTCCGTCTGCGCCGGGAAAAAGCCCCAACGAGAGTTTGTCCAGATTGAAGCTCGTCGGCTCTTGAGCAAACGCGTTCTGCGCCTTAACGAGCATTGTGTACATCTGGTACTCAACGTCGTAGATCGACTGGTTGAGCTTGCCGAGAGCGTCGAAGAACGAACCCCAAATCTCTTGGTAGCTGGAGCCGCTGACGGTTGCGCTTGCCGAAACGGCGGCGACTGCGGTCGTTGCGGCCGCGGCGGTACCCGCCAGCGCTGCCACTGCAGGCGCCGCGGCACCAGCGGTCACAATGCTGGCGAAAACGCCGACAACGGCGCCAACGAATGTGAGGGCGACCGTGCTGACAGCGCTGAGCCACGCCTCTTGCTCCCGTTCTGCCGACAGTGCGAACGCGCTTTGGGCGTTGGCCATGATCTCCGCGACATCTCGACGAACGGGCTTCCACATGGCCGACTGGGCAGTGTAGACGGTCTGGAGAACGCCGCAAGCGGCTCCTGTGCCACCGATCACATTGGCGAAACCTTCATCGTATTTAGCCAGGAACGGGGAGGTGAATGCGCCCGAAATCTTGTTGAGCGTGACTTCTTTGACGGTGTCTTTCGAGTTCAGGATGGGGCTCGGCAAGACCGTTGTTCCCGCTGCTGATGTTCCGAATGCGGCGGCAGCGCCGGCGCTTGCATCCCTCGCGCTGTCGCAGCTCGACCCATCGGGGAGACCTTCCCAAGGCCGGAAGGCGTCGTCGACAGCAGAGCGAACGGTGTCGAAATCACCCGCGATCGACGGGTGATTGGCCTCGACCCAACCCCGGAACGTTCCTCCGCCCTCGCCGGAGGATGGGTCTGGTCGCTGATAAGAGTTTGCGGCGACTACCCCCCAAAGCGCATAAAGGTCGTCGTAGAGAAAATGCACGGGATAGTCAGTTTCAGACATCCAGCAGTCGATGGCTGACAGGTACATCTTCTTTTTGATGTCTGGTAGCTCGTCATATGAAACCATTGTTTTCCCCCTTGATGATTCCCGGCACTGCGATGCCGATTTCACTTTACGAGGCGTGCGCGCGTTGGTGCGAGTTCGTGTGGAAACTCTCATGCACAGCTCACGGGTTGCCCCGTAGGCTCTGTGGGGAGCTTGAACCACGAGGGGACACGATGAAGAAATTGCTTCTCGCGCTTGGCATTTTGGGGGCTGGAGCGCTGGCCGTTCTCTTGTGGATTTTCGTGCTCGCACCGGGGGAGCAAACCCCGCCGAGTCAAACAGTTGTGTTTGAGGCCGTGGCGACGACACAAGATCCGTTCGCGGTTCGCTACATCGTCGGGGCGGACGATGTGACGCAAACGGCAACCTCGCAGTTTGTTGCCGATGTCAGCACGAGTGAAAATCACGCCCAGTTCATTGTGAGCCTCGAGCCATCAACCCAAGGCGACCGCACGGTCACCTGTCGCGTATCGATTGGCAACGACGTCATTGTGGAGCAGACCAGCGAAACCGGGTTTGTTGACTGCACGACCGATCTGCCGCGAGCCAACGACGGTAACTAGCCGCACGCACTCCCACGCTGCGGGTCGGCCGGGCGAACCCACCCATCCGCGCATTGAACGAGCGGGGCGAGACGAAACGCAGTGAGCCGGTCTCGGAAACTCTGCCGCACTCAGCCCCGCAAAAACGCGATGCCCGCCTCGCGGAAGGCCCGCGAACCCGGTGCGTTGATGTGGTGCCGGGCCGGAATCTCGAAGAACTCACTGTTCGGAACCGATGATTGCAGCAACCGTGAGTCTTCGAGAATCGCATCGTCGCTGCCGGTCGCGATGAGCGTCGGCTGGCTCGGCGGGTTGTTGACCGGTGGCACGTCGTCGGCGAGATTCATGCCCTCAGCGAGGGCCAAGAGCGCATCAAGATCGTTGCCCGGCAGACGCGACGCGAGCGAAACGTACCTCGCCGTCGTCTTGTCTTGCACCGTGGTTCCGTCGTCCAAAAACGCGCGTGCTTCGTCAACCTTGAGGCGGCGCAGCGGCTTGCCATCGGGGATTCCGCCGAGCACGCCGCGGCTGATGTGTTCGGGGTGGTCGGCCATGACCTGCCAGCCGACGCGGCCGCCGAGCGAATAGCCGAGATAGACGGCGTCGGTGACGAGGTACGTGTCGAGCACGGCGATGACGTCATCGGTGAGCATGCGCATGCTGTACTGGTGCGCGTCGTGGGGTTTGTCGCTCGCGCCATGGCCGCGCTGGTCCATGCCGATCACGCGGAATCCGGCCTCTAACAGCTCTCGCACCCAGCCCGTATTGACCCAGTTGTCGCGCGTGCTCGACGCGAAGCCGTGCACGGCAATTACCGTCGGGTCAGCGTCGTCTCCCCATGAATACGTCGCAATGCGATGCCCCTCGGCCGACATCACAAACTGCGGCTGCGGCATTTCGGCGAGCTCACGAATGTCCATGCTTACAGTCTGCCCCTCGTTGAGCAGGAGGGGGCGGAACCATGGAGCGGGGGGGGGGGGGGGGCAGGGGCGCCGACATGATCATTCAGACTCTTCACTACTGACGTGGTGCGGAATGCCGACGGGTTTGGATTCGCTCGAGCCGCGTTGTCGAAGATAGATCGAGAACGCGATCATGGCACCGACGGCGAGAAATTCGGACTGCCAGTTTTGTAGCGTTCGGTTCCAGAAATCGGGCGCCGCGATGTACTCGAGCCATGTTTGTGACGCTTCGCCATGCATTGCGTTCTCTTCGTTAGCCACGACGAGCCCGGCGAGCGACTGCGCAAACCATGACAGCACAAAGATCGCGCCCATCACCAATAGAAGTGAATTCGAGTAGAGCCAGAGGCGCCAACCGCGCACGCGTGCCCAACGCGGTGAGTCGGGTCGTGCGTGCTCACCGACAAGTTGTTCTTCGTCTGTTCCGAGGCCCTCGTCGCCCGGTTTCTTAGATTCGGGGGAGCCTCGCTGAATCAACCACACCGTCGCGAGGATGAAGACGAAGAACTGCATGAATTCTGACTGCCAGTTCTCTGCGACGTCGACCATAAAGTCTGACGAGCTGACGAACTGCCACCAGGTCACGGCGGGTTCACCATGGATGCTGTTCTGCTCGTTGGTGTCGGCAAGACCCGCAATGGTTTGCCCCAGCAGGGTGAGCAAGAAGATCGCGAAAAAGCAGATTGACAGCGCGTTGTCGCGTATTGCTCGCATGTCTATTGCCCGCCTAGGGGCACAGCGATCATGATCGCGAGGCCGACGATAATAATGCCCATCCATGACCAAAACACCACGAGCCGGCCAGACGGAAGTTGTTGCGTCGTATCGCGGTGTGGCGAGTTGTGTGCAGAAGAACCCATCATGACTCCATCGAAAATGAAGACGTTATTCAGAAAGAGGCGGTGGCTCGGCGCACACGCGCCGAGCCGCCGTTCGACGTTAGGCCGACATTTCTTTGAGCTTGTTCAACAGCTCTTCACTGGTGTGAACTTCTTGATCGAGGTTGTCTTGCAAAAGCTGAGCAGCCTCGGGGTGCAGGCTCTTCGTCGCCACGATCAACCCCTGATACATCGACATCTCGTAATGCTCATTGCCCAGAGCACACGAGAGGGTGACCTGATCGAGCAGACCTGACGCCGACTTCTCGATCAGCGACGCTGCTTGTTTGGAGATGCCCTTCGTGCTGGGAGACGGAGCCGTTGACTCCGGTAGCTCAAGAAGCTCGAACACCTTGCTGAGATTCGCAATTTGCTCCTTCGTCTCATCGGCATGGTGACGAAACAGCTTCTTCACCTCAGATGATTGGGCTGCTGACGCAAGTTCGCCGAGCGCAGCGAGTGAATCATCTTCCATGGTGCGCGCGGACCGAAGCTGGTAGCGGAGAAGATCTTCAGGCGTTTCCAGTTGCAGCTGGGACATGGCTTTTTAACCTTTCTCTAAGCGGATTGGCCACGCATTCATCGCGCGAACACGCAACCAGGTGCCGCGAGCATAAGACGTCCCATCGCCTCGAGTAACGGGGGTTGACCGGAACCATGCGGCCGACTAATGGTGGAGAAGAGACGCCGAAAGGAGACCGATGAGTGACAGCGAAGCGCTTGCCGCCGAGGCGCAGTCCCGGGGCTTGCGGATCGGGGTGGTTGAGTCGTTAACCTCCGGCAAGCTTGCGCAAACAGTGGGCGCCGGAGAGAACGCTGGAGACTGGTTCGCAGGCGGTATCGTCGCGTACTTGCGAGATGTCAAAGAGCGCTTGCTCGGCGTCGATGAGGGCATTGATCTGTGCTCGGCCCGCTGCGCTGAACAGCTCGCGGCCGGGGCAGCCCACGTTTTGGGGGCCGATGTGTGTATTTCGACGACGGGAGTGGGCGGCCCAGACCCCGAAGATGGGCACGAGCCTGGAACCGTTTTTATCGGGTGGTGCGCGCACGGCGACGTCGGTAGCGCTGAGTTTCACTTCGAGGGTGACCCCACCCAGGTGCTGCAACAAACGGTTGATGAGGCTGTACGAGTGCTGGTTAAACGAACGGCGGCGCTCCCTCGTTAGTTACCGCACAGGGCGCGGTCGCGCGTGCGTGCAAACCGAAGAGTCCGAGCGCGGATCGACCTAGATGATTCCCGTCTCTTGGGCGACGTGGATGGCGCGGGAGCGGGTGTCGACGCCGAGCTTGGTATAGATGTGTGCGAGATGGCTCTTCACCGTCGCCTCGCTCACGAACAGTGTCTTCGCGATCTCGCGATTCGTGGCGCCGGTCGCCAGCCGGCGCAACACTTCAATTTCGCGGTCTGTCAGTTTCGGAGCCGGATGCCGCATACTCTGCAACACCCGTGATGCGAGATTCGGCGCGAGCACCATGTCGCCAGCCCCCGCGCGCACGATGCCATCGGCAATGGCCTCGGGTGCCACATCTTTCAGCAGATACCCCGCGGCACCCGCCTCAATCGCCCCGAGAATTTCGGCGTCGCGATCGTATGTCGTGAGAATCAGCACGGCCGGTGCCGGCGTCAGCGCGCGCAGCGCGGCGGTCGTCTGCACGCCATCGATGCCGTCGCCGAGCCGCAGATCACACAGCACCACGTCGGGTTTCAGAAGGGTCGCCAGCGCGATCGCTTCTTCGCCGGTCGCCGCCTCGCCGATCACCTCGACGGCGTCGCTGCTCAGCACGGCCCGGAGCCCACTACGAACCACCGGATGGTCATCGACAAGCAATACCGTCGTCATGAAGCGCTCCCGTCTGCGGGCTGGGCGCCCTCGCCGTTGGCGCCGGAACCGTCCCGTTCGTCGCGCGCAGATGGTTCCGCTTCATCCGTGGAGGGTTCCGGAACCACACCCGTGGAGAGTTCCGGAACCACGTTGCGGGCGAGGGGCATTGCGATCGGCAGGTGCAGGGAGAGCGCTGCGCCCTCGCCTGGTGCGCTTTCGACGTCGAGGCCGCCGCCGAGTTCGCGCAGGCGCGCTCGCATGAAGCGGATGCCGTAGCTGGAGGAGTGGGTGTCGAGCGAGGATTCCCACGCAACGACATCGAATCCGCGGCCATCATCGGTGATGTCGAGGCGCACGGTGTCACCGGCATCGATCAGGCTCATCACGACGCGCGTCGCCTGCGCGTGCAGTCGCACGTTGGCGAGCGCGGATTGGGCGGTACGCAGTAGCGCGACTTCAACATCGGTGGGCAGCAGCGGTAGCGTGTCGTCGACGTTGAGGGTGACGGCGACGCCGGTTTCGTCGTGCAGGCGTTCGAGCATGCGGTTGAGGGCGGCGGTGAGCGCGCCGTCTTCCAGCTCGTGTGGGGCGAGAGATGCGACGATGCGGCGCACGTCGGCGAGGCTGTCGCTGGCGAGGGATTCGACCTGTCCGAGGGTGCGAATCGCGGTCGGGTCGCCGGTGTGGTCAGCACCCGCGTGCGCCAGGAGTCGGATCGAGGAGAGCGCCTGGGCGATGGTGTCGTGAATATCGCGGGAAATGCGTGTGCGTTCGGCGACGGCGCCGGAGTGGCGCTGGGCGAGGGCGAGCTCACCCTGCAGCGCGGCCATCTCCTCTTGCGCCCGGGTTAGGGAGCTGACGAGCCGTTCGCGTTCGGCGGCGTCGCGGAGGAGTTTGAGGTATCCGCGCGAGATCCCGAAGGCGAAAACGCCTCCGATCAGCGGGCCGAAGACGTTGGCATAGCTCGTGGTTCCGTGGTGCAGAATCGGCGCGACAATCACGACGGCAAGCACAAATACCGAGAAGACGAGGCCGGCGAGGAGAGGCAAGAGGTGCCCGGCGAGAATCCACAGCACGAAGGACACCCACACGAACTCGGGCGATACTGCGACCGCCGCGAGCCAGACCACCGCGAACCCCACGAGCCAGAGCGCGTACACCGTGGTGGTGCGGGCCTTCTTCGGCAGCAGGCTGGCGACAGTGTGCGCCGCAATAATGCCCAGACCGGCGGCGATCGCGGCGGCAGGGGCCGTGCCTTGGCCGATCGCGCGGATGATGCCGATGCCAACCAACAGCACCGTCATGACGTGCTGGCCGACCTCCATCGCACGCACCGTCGCGCCGCGACCGCCGGCCGAAGCCGAGGTCGCGCGCGCGAGGGGCGTGTCGATGAGGCTCATGCGATCATTCTGCCCCGTCGAGGGCGAACGCGGGTGCGGACTGCGTCGCAGATGCCCCCGTTCCGGTTGCTTCCTCGGCGGCTAGCTTCGTGGTTCCGGCCGGCTTCGACGGCCACCACATCTTGTCGCCGATGAGGCTGAACAGGGCCGGAACAATCACGGTGCGCACCATGAGTGTGTCAACGATCACGCCGACGCCGACGATGAGTCCGAGCTGGCCGAGCGTGACGAGCGGCAGCACACCGAGCGCCGCGAACACGCCGGCGAGCACGATTCCGGCGCTCGTGATGACGCTACCGGTGCGGGCGACGGCCTCAATCATGCCGGCGCGGGTGCCGCGGATGCCGGCCTCCGTACGGGCGCGGTGCACGAGGAAGATCGTGTAGTCGATGCCGAGCGCGACCAAGAACAGGAATGAGAGAAGCGGAACCTGCAGGTCGAGGGCGTGCTGGTCAAAGAGCACGCGGCTGAGCCATGCGCCCGCGCCGATCGCGGCAACCGCACTCGCGACGTTCACGATGAGCAGCAGGATCGGAGCGGCAACCGAGCGCAGCAGAAGCAGCAACACGATAAAGCTGACCGCAAGAATCAGCGGGGCAACAAGCCAGAGGTCGGCCGCGTTACCGTTTCGGGCGTCAACGTCGGTGGCGACGGCACCGCCGACCACCGCGTCAGCACCACCGACCGCATGCACGGCGGCGCGCAGGTCATCGATCTGCGTGAGGCTTTCCGGGCTACTTGGGGCGAACTCGCTCGTGACCATGATCTTGCTGAGATCGCCATCGTCGGTCGTGGCAATCGCGTGAGCACGCACGACACCATCGATGTCGGCGACGGCTTCGACCACAGCATCGGCGTGGTCGGCGTTGGCGATCACGTAGATCGGCTGCGCCTCGCCGGGAGCGAAGTGCTGCGACAGGGTTTGCAGGCCGGCCGCCGACTCCGACTGCACGCGGAACTTCTCCACCTGGTCAAGGCCGATCGTGGTGCCGAACAGTCCGGTCGTCATGATGCCGAGTACCGCGACGCCAGCGATCAGGCTCGGCAGCGGCTGGCCGACCACCGTCGTCGCGATGCGGCGCCAGATTCCCGGCTTCTCGGCGGGTAACTGTCGGACGTTTTGCGTCGACACGCCGGTGGGTGCGCTCTCATCGGCCTGCGCCGCACCATTTATCCGACGGTTCATCGCTTCGGCGACGGAACCAACAGGTTCCGTGACGTGCGCGCCCGCGGAACCAGCTGGTTCCGTGACGTGCTCCGAATCGGAACCAGCGGGTTCCGTTGCAACCGCAGGGCGGGGGACGAAGGGCCAGAAGATGCCGCGTCCGCAGACAGCGAGGAACGGCGGCAGCACCAGGAGTACGGCGGCGAGGGCGATCAACAGACCGATCGCGGAGGAGACGCCGAGGCCGTAGGTGCCCGGAATCACGGCGAGTACGAGGGTTAGCAGCGACAGCACGACCGTGACGTTGGACGCGATGATCGCCGGTGCGGTCTTGCGCCATGCGGTGCCGAGGGCGGCGCGGTGGTCGGTGTGGTGCATGAGCTCTTCGCGGTAGCGCGAGATGAGCAGCAGGGCGTAGTTGGTGCCGGCACCGAAGACGAGAACGCTGATGATTCCGGAGTCGAACTGCAGGTCAAACGCGGCGCCAGCGGCGGCCGTCACGCGGCCAGCGAGGCCATCGGTGAGGGCGACAACGGTGAGCGGAATCAGCCAGAGCACGGGGGAGCGGTACGTGATGATGAGCAACAGGGCGACGATCAGAATCGTCACCAGCAGGAGGGTGAAGTTCGCGCCGGCGAACGAAGCGGCGATGTCGGCTCCGAAGGCCGGGCCGCCGGTGACGAGCAGGCTCAGCCCGTCGATCTCGTTCGTGCTCAGGGTATCGCGCAGCTCACCGATGACGTCGGCGGTCTCGCTGTTGCTCTCGCCCGTGGTGATCGGCGTGAGAATGATCGCGGCTTCACCGTCATCGCTGAGCATCGGGCCGGTGGCATCGGCGGGTGCACCCTCGTTAAGCACGGGAAGCAGGTCGGTGAGGCTCGCTTCGTCTGCGGGGGTGAGGGCGGAACCATCGGTGCGGGTGGCGAGCACGATGACCGACTGTCGGTCGGCGTTGGGGAACTTTGTCATGAGCTCGCTCGCCACCGCCGACTCAGAGTCTGCGGGCGCCTGAGCGTTACCGGCCGGGGCCTTGGCTGAGCCAAAAGCGCCGAACAGTAGCGTCATGACGACGAGGCCGAGAATGAGTGAGATCCAGGCACCGCGACGTGAAGTCAGGGTGTCGGAGAACCGGGTACGAGTGTCAGAGCGAGCCATGCTTCCAGCCCACCAAGAAATTTGCCGCTGATCATCCCAAAACCGGGCGAAAGAAAGATCGTCCGAAAGGATGATGCCGGGTTCTCCACAGCCCTCCTGACCCCGCAGTTGTTAACAACCTCGGTACAGCGAGTTCACTTTCGAATCCCGCCTTGACCATGGAATTACACGCGTGTAGTTTCGGCGGTCTCTTCGATTTCCACAGTTATCCACGGGCCTGTGAACAACTTTGGGGCACTTTCGCACAGGTTATCCACCGAGTTATCCACAGGTGGGGACAACTCTCGGCGTTTTGCACGGAGTGGCCTCCCCCGTTGATGCGATCGGACTGACTCCGCCGCGCAAGGGGGTGGCGCGACACGGCAACCGGCGGCACGATGCTGTCATGACCGAGCACTTTCAGGTTGGCGATCACGTCTCGTGGAACTCCGAGGCGGGGCACGTGAGCGGAACCATCACGCACGTGCACACGGCAGATTTTGAATACAAGGGGCACACGCACCGAGCGTCGCCAGATGACCCGCAATACGAAATCAAGAGCGACAAGACCGATCACATTGCGGCACACAAAGGCTCCGCGCTGAAACGCGTCAATGACTGACACGCTGTTCACGATCGGCCACTCCACGCGCACGCTCGATGAATTCGTCGCGCTACTACATGGTTCCGATATTCGCCGTGTCGTCGACGTGCGCAAGCTGCCAGGTTCGACGCGGTATCCGTGGTTCAACGCCGATACCCTGGCCGCGGCGCTCGCCGACACCGGCATCGCGTTCGAGCGCAACGAGCCGCTGACCGGGCGCCGGCCGGTGAGCAAGACCGTGCCGTTCGAGGTCAACGCCTGGTGGCAAAACCGCAGTTTTCACAATTACGCCGACCATGCCCTGTCGCCCGAATTTGCGCGCGGTCTCGACGATGCCATCGCGCAGGCCGCCCACGGCTCGCTCGCGCTGATGTGCTCCGAGGCGGTGTGGTGGCGGTGTCATCGGCGCATCATTGCCGACTATGTGCTGGCGCGCGGCGGTGCGGTGCAGCACATTATGGGTGAGCGGAACCTCGAGGCGGCACGGCTGAGTGAGGGTGCGGTTGTCGGCGACACCGGAGTAATCACCTACCCGGCGTGAGGCAGAAAAACGGCCCGAACGGGATCTGATCCGCTCGGGCCGCTCTTTCAGTATGCCGAATTTTCTACCGCGACGTTGTTCCGATCTCCCTCGCCTCAAGCAGAACTGCCCGAAGCTTCGCGACATCGGTGCCACCGGCAGCGCGGCGGTCGAGCTGCGCAAACGGATCGACGTTGCCGACGAGACCGGGGAAGGGTGAGGCGCCAAGATCGAGCATGCGAGCCAGCACCACGGCATCGCTCGCGCCGAGCGTGGGGTTCTCGAGCAGCACGTTGACCGGCGTCAGGAACGAGAGCTGGTGCGTGATCGACGGCATCGGATCGCGCATCAACCACAGCGCAATCTCGCGGCGGTTCGTGGGGTCGGGGTTGCTGAGCGCGGCCTCCACGAGATGCCGGTCGCCGGGGGTGTCAGCAATCACATCGAGCAGGTGGTTCAGCGTGCCGGTGAGCGCGTTCAGGTGGCAGGTGCCGAGGGCGTCCATGGCAAGCTGTGCCGTCGCGGGCTCGATCGGCCGCGGCAACGCGAAGCTCGCAAACCGCGCGTCGGCGTAGCCCTCGGGGTCGCGATCGTCGTACCCGACACCCAGCGCCCACTGGAGCTGCGGAATACCCGTGGCAGGCGACAGATACGTTTCGAATCCGCTGTCATGCGAAGCCTCCGCGCCGCTTCCCATCTGTGCCGGCTGGGCGCGGCGCAGCATCCCCTCAGACAGTCGCCAGTCGACGTCATCGCGCCAAACGACGGTGTCGACGGCCGGTAGCGAGACAGCGGAACGAAGTACGCCGTCGCCGACGGGCACGCCGCTGACGAGGGGGTACAGCCCGCCGCTATCGCGGTCAACGATGAGCGAAAGCAGGTCATCGGGAACGCCGGCGAACAGATCACGTTGCGTCTCGATGGTCGGGCTAAGAGATGCGGCATCGAGCGGGTAGGACAGGAAGAGTCCGCGCGCGTCGTGTGTGAAAGCGTAGAACCACGAGCGATCATTTGTGCGAAACGCGCCGCGAACGGCGTGCGGAACCACGTCTGATCCGGGCAGCGCAGGGCCCGCCCAGGAGAGGGTTGATGCCGGGGCCAGGGTCGAATCGGTGAGGCGCGACAGCTCACTGAGTGTGCGCGCTCGCTTACGCAGCGACCACCACCGCGTGCCGCGCATCATGTCGAGAACGGCGTCGGCGCGGGCGATCACAACAGCGGCCAGCGGGTCGGGATCCATGGCGGAGTCAGCGTCGGGAATGCCGCCCAGCACGATGACGGCATGACCATTCACCCACCACAGTGGGCCCTGGTGGATTCCGAGTGATCGCATCGTGCGCGAGAGCGGAGTGCGGCGCACTTCGTCGGTGTTCTGGTCTGCCACCGTGAAGTTCACCGCGGTACCCCACCGCTCGGTCAAGAAGTCAATGAAGCTATTGGTCCAGGTCGCAAAGGCGTCAACCGTCCAGGAGTTCGCGAGCCCCAAGACGGTAGAAATGGCACGCTCATCGTGGCGCAGTTCACGCCCGCCGATCGAGAAGGTGTGGTCGTTCCACGCCGCCGTCGATGGTGAGCTCTCCCACCAGGCTGCCGACGCGCGCTCGATCTGCTCAGCCAGCTCTGCAAACGAGCTGCCACGCGGAATGGCGTTGCCCAACACAGCGTCACCCTCGGGCCGCGGCTGCTGTGGGTAGGGGCACATCGCGAATAGTTCTTCGAGGTGCGCATTCTGTTCTGCGTCGTCGCCCGCGAAAAGGTTCGCGGTGAACTCTCCGCCGAGTCGGTAGGGCCGGCGCAGGGCGTCGGCAAGACCGAAGTCATCAAATGCCAAACCGTTCTGACCACCGATTTCGAAAAGGCTTGCCGGCACGTTCCAGTGCTCGCCGTCGTACCAGACGGCAGCAGAAATGAGCGGAACCGGTTGGTCGCCCAGGATGACGAACTCCAGTGGCTGCGTGCCCACCTCGCCCTTTGCCGTCACGGTGGGGGCGGTGATGAGTGCACGGAGCTCCTCTGGCACGGTTGCCAGAATGCGCGCGACGAGAATCGCGTGCGCCTCGGCAACATCGCCCTCGCTGGGTTCGCCGCTTTCGGTGTCGTTTACGGTGTGGTCGGCGATGAACTGGGCGGGGGCGTCAGTGACGAACGCGCATTCGGGGTCGTAGAGAAGCACGAGCGCACGCCCGTCGTCGGTGAAGTTCCATACCGTGGTGACACCAGAACGCGACTGCAAGCTCAACCGTGTTGCGTCTAGGGCAGCGTCGCGCACTCGCTCTTCGCCCGCACCAAACAGACGTGACATGAGCCACGCGCGGCGGTGCAGCTCGACGATGTTCTCACCACTCATCAGATGCGCATCGGCCATGTCTGCCTGACTCATCGCGGCGGCCATGCCGCCGAGAACCAGCTCCCGCGGAACGATCATTGCAATCTGCCGCAGCTCACTGGTTCCGACTTCTCCGGTCCAATCCGTCAGCAACGCGAGAAAACCGGTTCCGCGGTCCCATAGCTCGGCCTCGGCGATGCCGACGGAGAGCATCAGATAGTCGAGGATGCCTTCGGGCTCTTGCTCATCGCCGACAAGGCGAGGCTGACGCGTCTGCGGTTCGCCCCAAGCGGCGTGGAGGCTCGCTCGTGCCGCGCGTGTCCAGTCGGTCACCACTTGCGCGTAGCCACCGACGCCGTGCGTTGGCAGTTCGCGATCGACGTCGGCGGGATCCATCGCGAGGTTTTCTTCGTGGTCGTAAGCGGCGAGTCCGAGCAGCCAAATACCATGCGCGACGTCGACGTCAACGCCTTCGAAAGTGAATTCACCCTCCTCGTCGACGGTGTCGAAGTGGGTGATGAGGCGCTCGCAAAAGGCTGGAACATCGCCGGGATCTAGCGGTGCGAGGTAGATGGGTAGGCCGTCGTCGTCTTCGTCGATGGGCTCGATCGGTTCGGTAGTCATTGTGGTGGCATCCCTTCCGTCCACACGTGCACGGGTGCGGCGGAGGATGCGAAGCCCCCGCTCGCCTTCAGCGTATGGGTGCGCGCGGGTCAGGCACAGGGTTGCGGGCGAATTCGTGGTTTCGGATGTCTTGCTCTCCGTGCTCCGTGGCGTATGACAACGGGGTGCCGGAACCATATGGTTCCGACACCCCGTGAAAGGGTTCGATCGTTAGACGGCGACCGGCTCCGCGTTCACGACGGCGAGTTCGTCGATGATCGCGGCGAGAGCGTCGTTGAGCTCGGCGGGTGCGACGAGCTTGCCGTCGGCGTCGAGCAGAGCCCACGGGTTCTGTACTTGCAGGTCGCTCGTGGTGCGGGTGAGGCCGAGGTTGCCGAGCACGAAGTCGAGCTGCCCGATCATGCGGCTCTCGGGGTAGGCGCCATAGCCGACGATGCCGGCGCGCTTGCCCTGCCACTCGGCGAGGAGGTAGTCGAGGGCGTTCTTCAGCACGCCGGGGTACGAGCCGTTGTACTCGGGGCTGACAAAGAGGAAGGCGTCGGCAGCGGCAACGCGCTCAGCCCAGGCGAGGGTGTGGGGCAGTTCGTACTTGCCCATCATGGGCGGGTGTGCCTCGTCGAAGAACGGCAGGCCGATCTCCTGCAGATCAGCAACGTCGACGGTGAGGTCGGTGCGCTCGTTCGCTGCGGCAATGACCCAATCTGCGACGGTGCTTCCGATGCGGGCTTGGCGGGTGCTGGCGACGATGACCATAAGGTTGGGCACGAATTACTCCTGAAAGTGTGGGGAAAAAGTGATCGCCGCATCCTCGCGGACTACGGCGTCGGGAGAAGTAACGGTGGCCAGCGGTGCAGTATTCCCGGAATGTCAGAGTGTGGCATTTCGGTCTTGCGATACCTCAACGTGCTGATGCTTCGCCGCGCGCGATGTGGCTGCGGGCGTGTGCGGCGGCGAGCTCGAGGTCGTCGAACAGATGGTTTTGGTGGCGCAGTGATGAGATGACGCCGACGCGTTCGGCGAGTGCGCGGTGGTCTTCGCGGATGCCCTTGACGAGTACGGTGATGCCGCGGCGCTCGAGCGCGGTGATGATTTCGGTCACCACCTGTGCGCCGGTCGCGTCGAGCAACTGCAGCTGTGACATGCGCAAAATGACCACCTCGACACCGCGCAACGACGAGACTTCTTCGAGCGTGCGTTCCGCGGCCCCAAAGAAGAGTGCACCTTCGAGGCGGAACACCGCGATGCGGTCATCTCCCGGCTGGGGTTCGCCCGGCAACGCTTCACGGAACACGCCGCTCGTGCGGGCGAGTTGGCGCAGGGCAAAGAAGCCGGCGACAACGAGACCGATCAGCACCGCGTAAATCAGGTCGACGCTCACGGTGATGATGGCGGTCAGGCAGAAGATGACGGCGTCGGCGCGCGATGTGCGCAGGATGACCCGCACCGTGTGGGGTGCCACCATGCGCACCGCTGTCACCATGAGTACGCCGGCGAGGGCGGCGAGCGGAATGTGTGCGACGACGGCGGAACCAATCAGCACGATCACGAGAAGAAGGAGCGCGTGCGTCATGGCGGTGACGCGGGTGCGGGCGCCAGCGCGCACGGCGACGGCGGTGCGGGCGATCGCACCGGTGGCGGGCATGCCCCCGAAGAGTCCGGAGGCGATGGAGGCGAGGCCCTGCCCGACGAGTTCGCGGTCGGCGTCGAACGGGCCGGTGTCTGACATGGTCGCGGCGACGCGGGCCGACAGCAGGGACTCGATCGCGGCGAGGGCGGCGACCGCGGCGGCGGGGCCGAGCAGTGCGGTGATTGACGCGAGGTCGAAGGAGGGGATTGTGGGTGCGGGCAGGCCCGTGGGCAGTTCGCCGATTGTGTCGACCGGCAGGTTGAAGGCGGCGGCGATGATCGCGGCGATCACGATGGCGACGAGGGAGCCGGGAAAGCGCGGGTGGATCTTGAGCGACACCAGCATCACAACGACAACGATCGCAACCAGCAACAACGACCAGCCGAGTTGTGGCCAGGTTGCCGAGAGGGTCGCCTGCACGGCCGCAACGGCGGCATTAGTGCTGTCGCCGTGCCCGCCGGTCGCGGTCGGCACCTGCTGTAAGAAGATGATGACTGCGATGCCGAGGGTGAATCCCTCGATCACCGGCCAGGGAATGTACGACACCGTGCGGCCGAGGCGGAGCGCACCGGCCGCAACCACCATGATTCCCGCCAGCAAACAGATGAGAGCCAGCGACGTGGTTCCGTGCACCGCCAGCGTCGGCGCCAGAATCACCACCATGGCGCCCGTGGGGCCCGAGATCTGGACGTTGGACCCACCGAAGACGGCCGCGACGATGCCAGCGATGATGGCGGTGACGAGCCCACTTTCGGCGCCAGCGCCACTGCTCACGCCAAACGCGAGGGCGAGGGGGAGCGCGACGATGCCGACGGTGACGCCGGCGAGGATGTCGCCCTTCCAAGTGCGCGGGAGTTGGCGGTAGTCGTCAAGCGAGGGGAGGAGCGACCGCACGCCCCGCTGTGCGGCGCTCATCGGGACTGCTCGGAGAGGTGACGGTGCGTGGTTTCGAGCATCTCGCCGAGCAGGTCGCGGGCAACGTGGAGGAGGTCAGCGACCTGCGGGTAGGCGAGGCGGTAGAACACGAGGCTGCCGCGGCGCTCGGAGACGACGAGGTGGTTTGTGCGCAGCACGGAGAGGTGTTGCGAGAGGTGCGAGGCTTCGAGCGCGGTGTCGGCGAGGAGCTCGGAAACCGAGGCCTCGGGCTGTGCGGAGAGCACCTCGAGAATGCGGATGCGAATGGGGTGCGCGAGGCCCTTGAAAAGCCCGGCCTTCACTTCGTAAAGGGGGCGCGTCGGGTCGGTGAGCATGCGGTTCCTCTCCGCCGACGCCATGGCCACGGCTTTACGATGTGATAAATCCATCATATCGCGTTACGATGCGAGCATGACGAACGCACTTCCGCTCTGCCCCGAGTGCTCCAGCGAGCACGCTTACGAAATGGGTGCGCTGCTCGTGTGCCCGATGTGCGGCCACGAGTGGTCGCCAGCTGAGGGCGAAGCGGAACCATCGGGTGAGTCTGCCCGGGTTGTCAAGGATGCGGTTGGCAATGTGCTCGCCGATGGTGACACCGTCGTGATCACGACCTCACTCAAGGTGAAGGGCTCGCCCCAGGGCATCAAGCCCGGCACCAAGGTGCGCGGCATTCGCCTCATCGACCCCGTCAACGGCCACGACATCGACGCCAAGGTCGACGGGTTCGGTCCGATGCTGCTGAAGTCAAGCATCGTGAAGAAGGCCTAGTACCCGCCTCGCAACGAAACGCAAAGGGGTGCCCGCAACCATGTGGTTCCGGGCACCCCTTTGCTGTCGTGTAGAGATTCGAACGGCTACTCGAGCGTCATTTGCGTAGCGAGATAATCCGCGCGAACGTCGCTGAGAGTGCGGGCCGTTCCTTCGAGAACCCACCACCACCATCCGTTCGTGGGGCGACCGGTTGCGAGGCGCGCGGCACCCGACGGAGAATCGGCGACAGCATCTCCGACCTGGAGGGATCCGTTTTCTCGAACGATGGCAATCACGCCCGCGAACTGCGGGTCATCGGTGCGTGGTTGCAGCCGGGACCCGGCGGGAAGTATGCCCGACTCAACAAGGTGATGCACGAACACGCCGCCGATTGTGGTCGGCATGTCGCGCTTCTCTGCCACCGCACCGACGTGCCCGGCAGGCACCGGCCAGATCTCGAGCACCATCTCAATGAGCTGTTCCGTGCGAACCTCGATGTGCTCTTCGTCCCACGCGTCTGGCGCCGTGGCGAGAACATCTCTTGTCAACAAGACCACATCTTTGTCGAGCACGTCTCGTTTTGTTGCCCAGTCGCTGTGACTGAGCGAACTGTTTAGTTTCTGCGTCGTCAGCGTCAAGTTGCCGAGCTGGTGAAGTGTCGCGTCTCGGGTTTGCTGCTGTTCTTCGGTGAGGTCGGCGACCCAGTGTTTTCGCCACTTCTGAGGCATCAGATGTTCGACGGTTCCTATGTTGCGGGTCACTGGTTCCATGGCGAACTGCTTGCCGTCAGGGTATCCACGCTTGGAGTCTTCGAGCGCTTCGAGCACCATGCGCAGGCGGTTGCGGCGGTACTTCAAGTATGCCTTTGCGCCTACGAGAGACTCGCGAACCTCGGTGTCGCCGGGCCAATATCCCGGAACCAGTCGGCTCGATGCAAGGTAGTCAGCGACGGCCGCCGGTTGCTCGGTTGCAGGTAATGAGCGGAGCTTCTTCAGCAGGTCAATGATGAAGCGGTTGGTACCTTGTGATGAAACTTTCACCAGCGAGCGTCGAACGAACCAACTCTCAAGAGTCGACACAATTTGGTTCTTGTCGGCAAGAGTGAGGTTGGCCTGCTCCGGTTCATCAAGCCAGATGATAAGCGGCCTGGAAACCTCAGAGTCAAGGGTGCCGACGCGGTAGCTGAAGAGCTCAACGCGACTCAATACACCGCTGTTCTTCTCCGAAGCTTCGATGATCGCGCGGTAGCGGTCGGCCGAAGCGCGAATGTGAGCGAGAAGTGCCGGGATGTCTTTCGCGACGGTGTTCACGTAGTGCTTGAACTGCGTGAACACCTCGCGAATCGGAAACTCTTCGAGCGTGCGGGCGGTCAACCACTGCCAGAGAAAGAGTGACGCGCGCGGATTGGTGATGCGGCCGGTTGTGACCGGCGCCTCCCACCACTCTGTCTCAAACTCGGCCCAGTATTTGAGGTACGCGTCTTCCGCCGCTTGGGGCGAGCCGGGAAGGTTCTGGAAAACAAAGTTCTTGATGAGATCGGCAGCAGAGAGCGGGGTTCCGCGAGCATTGAGAGTTTCGAAGATGGCTTGGGCATCTTCTTGGGCATCCAGACGGATGGCCGCAATCTCCAGACGATCAGTGATCGCCGGAACAAGCATGCGCGCGCGTTGTTCCGCAGAAGTGCCATCCTCGAGCCAGGTCGCGATGGACTCAGAGAAGAACCGATGTGCGACGCCAAGGCGGGAGTGGATGATCGCGTCATAGTCCACCGGTGCGGGCGCAGCCATGACGGCGGCGTAGCCTTCGCGGTCACGGTTCGTCGGCCAGAGCTTGAATCGGTCCGACTCGTCGAGGCGGAAGTCGCTGGGGTTCTCGATCAGCGGCAGAATCTGCCCGGCGAGTTGCGTCAAGTCGCGTTGCTCAAGCTGCCCGTGGAGGGCATCAAGCAGAATCTGCAGCGTGGTGAGGCGCTGTTGCCCGTCGATGACGTTCCACGTCGGCAGCGCCCCGAGTGCGGTTGGCGTTTGCTGAATGACAATCGCTCCAAGAAAGTGCGTTGCATCCTGGTTGTGCTGCTGAATCACTTCGATAAGTCGAGTGATGTCATTCCACAGCGGCTCCCACTGTAGATCTTTCGACCAAACGTACGGGCGCTGGAAAAGTGGAACCACGAAGCGCGTCGGGTTGAAGAATACGTCTCGAGGTTTGACGACATCCGTTCTCATTGCAGCACCTGTTCTGCGCCGGGTGGCGCTGACGCCATCGTCCGGAGCGAGTGAATCTTCCATGCCAGTCTTCGTGGCACATCCCATCTTGTCTGATTGCACCGACATCGCGTGCGACAGGCGCGCGATTCCGGCACTCACCGCAACGCAAGGGGTGCCCGCAACCACGTGGTTCCGGGCACCCCTTGCTACTTATGCGAAGGCGTCCGCCTTACGCGTTCGGCATGACGACGGCGCGTGCGGCGAGCTTGCCCGCTTCGAGCAACTCGTAGGCTTCGAGCGCCTGGTCCATGGTGAAGCGCTGCACGTCGGGAACGATCTGGCCCGCCTGGTACATCTTGACGACTTCGTGGAGGTCTTCGATCGTGCCCCAGTAGGTGTTGGTGATGACCGACTCGTACGGGTTGGTGAAGAACGACCACTGCACGACGCCGCCGGCGATGCCGACGACCGTGAGGCGTCCGCCCTGAGCCATAGTCTTCTGGCCGAGCTCGATCGTGGGGGTGACGCCGACGAAGTCGAAGATCGCGTCAACGCCACGGCCGCCCGTGATCTCGCGGATCTTTTCGACCTGACCCTCGCCACCCGGAACCGTGATGGCGCCGCGGGAGGCTGCGAGTTCCATGGCTTCGGGCTTCATGTCGGTCGCGATGACCGTGGCGCCGGTGAGGGCCTTGATGATCTGCACGGCAATCTGGCCGAGTCCGCCGAGGCCGATCACGAGAGCAGTTGCGCCACCCTTGTTGAGCTGCGGGAGGGCGAGCTTGATCGCGTGGTAAGGCGTGAGGGCTGCGTCTGCGAGGGGTGCTGCGTCGATGGGGTCAGCGTCGCCGAGCGGAACCAGGTTGCGGGCCGGAACCACGAGGTATTCGGCCATGCCGCCGTCGCGGCCGAGGCCGATGCCCTGGTACGGGTTGGTGGCTGCGTTTTCGCAGTAGGTGTCTTGTCCGCGCGAGCAGGAGGCGCAGTGGCCGCAACCGACCGGACCGAACACGAGGTAAGCGTCGCCCTTGGTGAAGCCGGTGACACCCTCGCCAACCTCTTCAACCCAACCCGAGTTTTCGTGGCCGAGTGTGAATTCGGGCTCCAGGCCGTGCACCTGTCCTGCCTCGAAGTCGGCGTAGATCGCGACGTCAGAGTGGCATGCGCCAGCTCCCGCAACCTTCAGCAACACCTCACCAGGGCCGGGGGTGGGCTTGGGGATTTCCTTCAGCGACGGCTTGGTCTTCCAATCGGTGAAACGTACGGCGCGCATAGCGTTTGCTCCTTGAACTTGAGCCCGCGGCTTTGTGTGTTGCGGGGTCTACTTCAAGGCTATGCCTGGGTTGTTGGTGACGGGCGGGATTCGACAGGGAATATTCGTGTGAATGGAAGGTGGGCAAGGTTACGTGGGTTGGGCTCAGTTGTGTATCGTCTCGCGGTCGATGCTCGCACTGCCCATTTCTGAGACCGATTCACCTTAGTTGGCTGACTGATCCGGGAGTGAGCTTCGCTGGTCCTTCGAGAGAAGATAGAAGAATGACTGCCGCCTTTGACCTCGCCACCATCGGGCGCGGGTTGGCGTTCAACGACGCCCTCGGTGGTGTGACCACGGCGCTCGACGCAACAAACGCAATCGTGATCACAGCCGCGCCCGGAACGGGAAAGACAACCCTGGTTCCACCCCTCGTCGCCAACCGCGTTGAGGGACGCGTCATAGTCACCCAGCCGCGACGGGTTGCAGCCCGCGCGGCAACGCGACGCCTCGCGAGCCTCGACAACTCAAACCTCGGCGACCGCGTGGGCTTCACGGTGCGCGGCGAGCGTTCGATGAGCGACGCAACGCGGATCGAAATGGTGACGCCGGGCGTTCTGTTGCGACGGCTCATGGATGACCCCGGACTCACCGACGTGGGCGCCGTCATTCTCGATGAGGTTCACGAGCGCGCCATCGACACCGACCTGCTCATCGGGCTTCTGGGCGAAGTGCGACAGCTCCGCGATGACATCGTCGTGATTGCCATGTCGGCGACCGTCGATGCCGAGCGGTTCGCCGCGGTTCTCGGCGAGCAGGATCCCGCGCCGATCGTGTCGTACGAGTCGGTCGCGCATCCGCTCGAAGTTCGTTGGGCGCCACCTGCGGTCGACCGCATGGATGTGCGCGGTGTAACCACGGGCTTCTTGCGCCACGTTGCGCAAGTCGCCGCAGATGCGCATCGCCGCGAACCAACCACCGACATCCTGGTTTTCGCGCCGGGTGCGCGTGAAGTGAGCGTGATCGCGCGGCACCTGCGCGACGATGTGCGTGACGCCGACGTGCTCGAGCTGCATGGTCAGGCACCGCCGCGTGAGCAGGATCGCGCGGTTTCAGAGCGCGGCGCCGGGCAGCCGACGCGGATCATCGTGGCGACATCGATCGCTGAGTCGTCGCTCACGGTTCCGGGCGTGAGCATCGTCGTGGACTCGTGTTTGTCGCGGGTGCCGATGTACGATTCAGGCCGCGGAATGTCAGGCCTCGTCACCGTCTCAACGCCGCGAGCATCCGCCGTACAGCGCGCGGGTCGTGCTGCCCGTCTCGGACCGGGAACCGTGTTCCGTTGTGTTGACGAACGCACGTTCGTTGCCGCCCCCGCGTTCGCTGCCCCCGAGATTTTCTCCGCCGACCTCACTGATGCGGCGCTCCTCCTAGCTTGCTGGGGCGCCCCGCGCGGTGAAGGTTTGCGCCTACCCGACGCGCTGCCGACCACCGCGGTGGCGCGGGCCGAGGCCGCGCTCCAGCGCCTGGGCGCCATTGATGCCGAGGGGCGAGCGACGCCGCTCGGTCGCAAGCTCGCCCGCGTACCCACTGACCCGCGGCTGGCGCGCGCGTTGCTCGATGGGGCCGAGCTTGTGGGCTCACGAGTCGCGGCCGAGGTCGTCGCCGCAGTGAGCGACGACATCCGCTCCGATGACGCTGACCTCGACGTCACCCTGCGGGCGCTGCGCGATGGCAGGCACCCGCAGCATCGTGCCTGGAGCCGCGAAGTCGATCGCTTCACCCGCCTTGCCGGCCGGGCCACAGGTTCCGCCCGCCCTGATTCCGTCGGTCTGATTGTTGCCCTCGCTTTTCCCCATCGCATCGCGCATCGCGTGTCTGACGGGGTATTTCAGTTGGCATCCGGAACCAGGGCTGGGGTCGCCGGGGAGCTGGCGGGTGCCGAATGGCTGGCCATCGCAGACATCACGCGGGCAACGAGTCGAGTCGCTGCCGGAACGGGCGCGGTGATCCGTGCCGCCGCCGCACTCGACGAAGAGTCTGTGCTGATTGCCGCGAAGCATATGATGACGGATCGGATCGAAGCGACCTTTGCTGACGGTCGCGTTATTGCGCGGCGCGAGAAGCGGGTGGGCGCGATCGTGCGCTCTTCGGTTCCGGTTGCAGTGAAAGCCGGTGTCGAAGCGGAAAGCGCCGTGCGTCGCGCGCTACAGGCTGATGGGCTCGACCTGTTCGAGTGGTCGGAGAGTGCGGTGGCGCTGCGGTCGCGTCTCGCGTTGTTGCATCGGGTGATCGGAGAACCCTGGCCGTCGATGTCAGACGAAGCATTGCTTGCGCGGCTCGATGACTGGCTGGCACCCGAGATGTCGGCGCTCGCGGCAGGTCGATCGGTGTCGAAGATCGACCTGACTTCGGCCCTGCGACGGTTGTTGCCGTGGCCTGAGGCCGTCGCCTTTGACGAGCTCGCGCCGGAGCGCCTGCGCGTGGCGAGTGGCGCGATGATTCGCGTGACGTACTCGCCCCACGACGATGTCGACGCGTCGGCAGTTGTCGCGGTGAAGCTGCAGGAGTGCTTTGGAATGCTGGAATCTCCGCGGGTCGCTGGCGGGCGGGTTCCGGTCGTCTTCCACTTGCTATCCCCCGGCGGTCATCCGCTGGCTGTGACGTCTGACCTCGCGTCATTCTGGGCGGGGCCGTATGCGCAGGTTCGAGCCGAGACGCGTGGCCGGTACCTGAAGCACCCGTGGCCCGAAGACCCGTACACCGCTGTCGCGACGGCGAAGACTAACCGGAGGCTGGCGGCGGAGAGGGGTGAATGAGCGGGGTCGAGATCCTCTCGGCTCTTGTTTCGTTGCTGCTAAAGCGCCTCAATCGCGGACGTGATGTGATGGTGCGTGACAGCCCGGATCGACTCAGTGCTCGCGTGGCACTCTCACGCGAATGGGAAGCGCCTCGTCGGCCATGAGGCGACCTCGGTCGGTTTCGTACGGGTCCGTAGCGGTAACCATCTCGTTCATGAGTCCGAGGACGCGGAGAACGCTCAGCGTGATCTCTAAAGAAGCACCGTCGCCCCGCTCCAGTTTGCTGATGGTGGGCGGTGTGGTTCCCGCCCGCTCAGCAACCATCTTCGCGGTCAGACCGAGTAGCTTGCGCTGCGTCGCCATGTTTTGGCCGATAGTGCGCAACGCACGCTTTACTGGGAGCGGAGTGGACTTCATCTTCCTATTGTAAGGCAACCAATTCTTTATCTAAAGAGCCTTTCAATAAAGTTTTCAACATCTAAACTCGAGTAGCGCAGAACTGAGCTCACAACCAAATTCCCACTTGTGGGATCTAAGTGGGAATTTGCGGGGGTAAATCCCCACTAATCGATGAAAGTGGCCCGGCCGAATCCGAAGATCCGACCGGGCCACCCCGCAACTAAACGAAACTCTTACAGAGCGTCGATCGCGGCGTTGAGCGTTGCCGAGGGGCGCATGACGGCGTAGGTCTTTGCCTCGTCGGGGCGGTAGTAGCCACCGATTTCGACAGCCGAACCCTGAACCGCGAGCAGTTCATCAACGATGGTCTGCTCGTTCGAACGCAGCGTCTCCGCAAGCGTTGCGAATGCTGCAGCGAGGTCAGCGTCAGCGGTCTGTGCGGCCAGCTCCTCGGCCCAGTACATGGCGAGGTAGAAGTGCGAACCACGGTTGTCGATGGTTCCGAGCTTGCGGCCGGGCGACTTGTTCTCGAGCAGGAACGTACCCGTTGCCTTGTCGAGGGTCTCGCCGAGAACGCGTGCCTTGTCGTTGCCGTTCACGTTCGCGAAGTGCTCGAACGAGGCTGCCAGCGCGAGGAACTCGCCGAGGCTGTCCCAACGCAGGTAGTTCTCTTCAACGAGCTGCTGAACGTGCTTCGGAGCGGAACCACCAGCACCGGTCTCGAAGAGACCACCACCGTTGAGAAGCGGAACAATCGACAACATCTTTGCCGAGGTTCCGAGCTCCAGAATCGGGAACAGGTCGGTGTTGTAGTCGCGCAGAACGTTACCCGTGACCGAGATCGTGTTCAGACCCTGGCGGATGCGCTCAACCGAGAGCTTGGTTGCCTCGTACGGCGCGAGGATCTCGATGTCGAGACCGGTCGTGTCGTGCTCGGGCAGGTAAGCCTTGACCTTAGCGATGAGGTTAGCGTCGTGTGCGCGGTTCTCGTCGAGCCAGAAGACCGTCTTGTCGCCCGTTGCGCGTGCGCGCGAAACAGCAAGCTTGACCCAGTCGCGGATCGGGATGTCCTTCGTCTGGCATGCACGCCAAATGTCGCCAGCCTCAACGTCGTGCTGAATAAGCACGTCGCCAGCCTGGTTGACGACACGAACGGTTCCGGCTTCTGCCAGCTCGAACGTCTTGTCGTGCGAGCCGTACTCTTCGGCCTTCTGAGCCATGAGACCGACGTTCGGAACCGAGCCCATGGTGACCGGGTCGTAGGCGCCGTTTGCGCGGCAGTCGTCGATCACGGCCTGGTAGATGCCGGCGTAGGAGGAGTCGGGGATGACGGCGAGGGTGTCGCCCTCAGCGCCGTCCGGGCCCCACATGTGACCCGAGGTGCGGATCATCGCCGGCATCGACGCGTCGACGATGACGTCAGACGGAACGTGCAGGTTGGTGATGCCCTTGTCGGAGTTGACCATCGCGAGGCGCGGGCCGTTAGCGATGCCCTCGTTGAACGCTGCGCGGATCTCTTCACCGTTGGGCAGCTCACCCAGACCGTCGAGGATTGCGCCGAGGCCGTTGGTGCCGTTGAGGCCAGCTTCGAGCAGTTCGGTGCCGTACTTGGCGAAGACGTCTGCGAAGAATGCGCGCACAACGTGACCGAAGATGATCGGGTCGGAGACCTTCATCATCGTGGCCTTGAGGTGCACCGAGAACAGAACATCTTCGTCCTTCGCGCGCTGAATCTGCGCGGCGAGGAATTCATCCAGCTTTGCTGCCGAGATGAAGGTTCCGTCGATGACTTCACCCGGGAGAACCTTGAGCTTCTCCTTGAGAACCTTTACGTCGCCAGCAGCGTTGACGTGCTCGATGCGAAGAACGTCGTCGGCCTCGATGATGACCGACTTCTCGTTGGAGAAGAAGTCGTTCTCACCCATGGTGGCAACGTTGGTCTTCGAGTCAGTGGTCCACGCGCCCATCGAGTGCGGGTACTTGCGTGCGTACTCCTTGACCGACAGCGGTGCGCGGCGGTCGGAGTTGCCCTCACGGAGAACCGGGTTCACAGCCGAACCCTTGATCTTGTCGTAGCGAGCACGAACGTGCTGGTCTTCGACCGTCTCTGCCTCGTCGGGGTAGTTGGGGATGTCGTAGCCCTTGGCCTGAAGCTCAGCGATGGCTGCCTTCAGCTGCGGAACCGATGCCGAAATGTTCGGCAGCTTGATGATGTTGGCCTCAGGGGTGGTGGCCAGGCCTCCGAGCTCTGCGAGAGCGTCGCCGATGCGCTGCTCATCGGTGAGCTTCTGGGGGAACTCCGCGATGATGCGACCGGCGAGCGAAATGTCGCGAGTCTCGATCTCTACACCAGCGGTGCCAGCAAAGGCGCTGATGATCGGAAGGAACGAGTGCGTTGCCAGAAGCGGCGCCTCGTCTGTGTGGGTGTAGATGATCTTGGCCATCGTGCGGCTAGCTCCTCGCGTGACAGGCTGAAAAGTGTCTTGATATCAAGATACCTGAGTGGGCGTGTTGCCCAGGAATCAGCTTAGTTCAGGGGTATGAGATGCGCGAGGCGGGGGAGGGTGGTGCCCGCCGATCGGCGGGGCCCGGATGTGGGCGTTTCCCCAAAGCTGCAAACTGTCCGATCGGAGGATATGCTGCTTCTAGAGGTAGGCTGCTTTAAGCAGTGTCACAGGGCCAACCTATGCTGGCCCGTGAGGCTGAGTCTCACCGCTTCGAGGTCCATGACCGAAGAGCTTGTGAGGTGACGCGTTTAGAAGTATTCAGCTGGATGAGGAGCTTGGTCAGTGGGCCTTAATTTCACGATGGGTGAGCTCTTTTCAGGGCCTGGGGGTATCGCCGCTGGCGCGCACGCCGCAGCGAAGAACGCGGGCGTTGGGCTGTCTCATTTGTGGGCCAACGACTACGATCGCGACACTGTGCGCACATACGTCCGTAATATTCCTGGGGCGACGAACAGTTCTGTCAGATTCGGCGATGTGCGCGAGTTGGACATCGAATCATTGCCATCGCCGTCTGGGTTCGCATTCGGATTCCCTTGCAACGATTACAGTCTCGTCGGTGAGAGCAAAGGCTTGGACGGCGACTTTGGGCCGCTTTACAAGTACGGCGCTCGCGTGCTTCAACACCATCAGCCGGAGTGGTTTGTCGCCGAGAATGTTAGTGGCCTCCGTAGTGCCAACGATGGAAGAGACTTCGCGATCATTCTGCGTGAGCTGCGCGCTGCTGGCGTGGGCTACACGCTTGTCCCGCACCTCTATAAGTTTGAGGAATACGGCGTACCACAGCGCAGGCATCGCATCATCATCGTTGGTGTGCGGAATGACATTGACGTCAACTTCCGAGTCCCCGCACCAACACACAAGCATCGTGATCAGTGGAAGCCCGTAAGCGCAGTGCTGAGCGACATTCCTCGCCATCTTGCAAACCAGGAGCTCACACGACAGAGCCCATTGGTGGAAGAACGACTGCGCCACATTCCACCGGGGAAGAATGTTTTCAATACCGAGGACCTTCCGGAGCATCTGCGTCTGAATGTCAGAGGTGCGACCCTGAGTCAGATCTATCGTCGCCTTGACCCCGACCAGCCGTCCTACACGATCACCGGCTCAGGCGGGGGTGGTACTCACGGCTACCATTGGCATGAACCTCGTGCGTTGACGAACCGTGAGCGTGCCCGCATCCAGACGTTCGATGATGATTTTGTCTTCCTCGGTTCGAAAGAGAGTGTGCGCAAACAGGTCGGGATGGCAGTGCCGCCAGAAGGCGCGCGTGTCATTTTCGAAGCACTTTTCAAATCGTTCCAGGGCCAGCCCTACGAGTTTGTGCCACGAAATCTTGATGACGATGGGCTTCCCGCATAAACAGTGCTTTCGTGCACGAATTGCATGACGAATTCATGCTACGAATAGGTCAGTAGCTCGGTGTGGGCTGACGGCGATTTCGAGGTGGCAACGTTGAACATGGACTCGGCTAATTTTCAGATTGGGCTCGGAGCCTTCGAAGGGATGCTGTCGGCTCAACAATCAGCCGGACGTCCGATCGCAAAGGCCACGCAGGAGTCGTTGGCCCTTGTCGACGCTATGTTCCCTGGATTTGTGATCGCCTACCAACAGTTCGTGAAGTCGCAACGCGAGCGCGTCGACAACATTTCGGTCGGAAATATGCTCGTTGGTCATCCTGGAGCGGTGTCTTGGTATAGCGGCCCCCTCGTGCACAAGGGAGCCTGGCCGAGCTATAAGACGAGGCTCGAAGCGAAGCTACTCGACACGAAGGCCAAAGACCAAGTGGCTGCGGTTGCCGCGATGCAAGGCGTCGTCAAGGACATCGACGAATCTACGACGCGAATCCTCTCGCGGTGTGCGAACCCTCACCAGCATGGCGAGAAGCGCAAAGGGCTTGTGATCGGATACGTGCAGTCGGGCAAAACCGCGAACTATGCGGGCGTCATCGCGAAAGCAGTAGACGCGGGATACCGACTCATTATTGTTCTCGCGGGTATGCACTCGAATCTTCGAGCTCAGACCCAAGCTCGTCTCGCGAAGGACCTCTCGATGAATGTCTTGAGCGAGAAGGGCGGCCCCGCGTGGCACCTTCTTACCGGAGCACATTCCGACTTTGCCGGGACCGACAATATCGGCTTTCTCAATAACCACGGCAACGTTGGTGTCTTGATCGTCAAGAAGAATTCGACGCGTCTCGCGAATGTGGTCTCCTTCATGAAGAAGCTGTCGCAAGGGCAACCTTTCAACCGCGGTGTGCTCATCATCGACGACGAATCTGACCAGGCAACCCCGAACTCAAAGGGTGAAAAGCTCGAGATCTCAGCGATCAATAAGCTTGTGCGGGATATTTGGAAGAACACCAACACCGGTACTTATCTCGCTTACACAGCGACACCGTTCGCGAATATCTTCATCGATCCACAGGATCAAGAGGACCTCTATCCAGAAGACTTTGTCCTGACCCTGCCTCGTCCCGCCGGATACATGGGAGTCGATACATTCTTCAACTTGTCCCAAGACGCCGATAGTGAGGACGAAGCCGCAAGCACCGGTAACTTTTCACGAGACATTCCACAGTCCGACGCCGACATGGTTACACCAACCCAGAAGACGCTTGCGAGTTTCGTACCCGAACTCGCGCCTTCGCTAGAAGAAGCTGTTCGTTGGTTCCTACTCGCGACGGCGATCCGAGAGCTCAGGACAGGCACCGCTGCTCACTCATCGATGTTGCTCCACACCACTCATCGCGTGCTTGGTCATGAGCGTCTCAAGGAGATGATGTCGGGGTTCGTAAATTACCTTGCGGGTGAACGACAATCTGAAGAGCAGAACTTTCGGGAGGTCTTTCTACGAGAGACGAAAGGGATCGGCGCGGTCGAAGGTCTCGAGCTACCGGAATGGCACGAGGTCTGGGCTCGCGCGTATGACTTGATCGGAAAGATCAAGGTTGTTGTGGATAACGGATACTCCACGGATCGCCTTTCCTATCCCGATGACACGCCGCAGCTCATTATTGCGATCGGTGGTGGAACGCTGTCACGAGGACTGACGCTCGAAGGTCTTGTCGTGTCATACTTCCTTCGCACTTCCAACACCTACGACACGTTGCTTCAGATGGGGCGCTGGTTTGGCTTCCGTCCCTACTACCAGGACCTGGCTAGGGTATGGGCGTCGTCCGGGCTGCTTAACGACTACCGTCACCTCGCGATTGTCGAGGAAGAGCTTAGAGCTGATGTAGTGACGATGGAGAAGGAGGGGCGCGTTCCGCGCGAATACGCGCTTCGCGTGCGGGCTCACCCAGGCCGCCTATCCATTGTCGCGCCGGGGAAGATGTGGGCTACGAAGGCTGTCAACGTGGGCCTTGGGGGGACACGGCACCAACGGACCATCCTTGACAAATCTCGCGTGGGTGCTTTGGCCGGACAAACTGCGGCGCGTGATTTCGTTGCCCGGGCGCGTGAAACTGCCACTCACACCGTCCGGCGTTCGTCGGCACCAGGCGACGCGATGGTCTTTTCCAGTGTTCCTACCTCAGAGGTGGTGACGTTCCTGGACGCCATGAGTAACGAGGCCGATGGAAGTTGGCTGCGGGGGGATGCCGTCAAGTCCTGGGCTGCCACGCATCGTCCTGATGCTCGCTGGAATGTCGTTCTTGCTGCAGGTAAGAGCGGTGCGGGAACCTTTGCCTTCGACGAAGAAACTTCCGTGCGTCTCGTCAATCGCGCACCGCTAAGTGAGACAGCAACCGGCGGATGGCGTGCCACACCGGAACTGACCGACTCCGTGAGTGAAACAGCTGAGTTGGTGAATATTCGTGCGCTTATGTCGGGATCCGACTGGGTGCTCGATCTTGAGATACTGGCCGTCAACAATCTCCTCGACCCAGACTTGGCCGCAGGGCTGAAGAAGTTGGACAAGAACAAGAGCCGCGAAACGCACGTAAAGCCGTTCCGCAAGGAGATGTGCCCGGAGGTAGGGGTTGTGGTCCTGTACGCGATCGATCGGGCATCCCAGCCCGCCGGAACCGCCAGCGCGGCGCGAGTCGCGATGAACGCGGATGAGGATTTGATCGGTGTCGGGATTGTTTACCCGTGGTCACTCAAGAGCAACGACCACAACTACTTCGCAGTAGATCTGAATCCAGCGCCGGATCTCGAACTGGATGAGGAACTTCCCGACCAGGGCGAAGATGGCCTTGTTCGGTTCATTGACGATGAGGATGACTTTAAGGAAGGGCAATGATGAATGACTCAGGCCGAGTCCGCGTAGCAGCAGCGCTAGCCAACCTCGCTCCCAAGCGGCCGTCGGCTGGTCAGTACGCTCAATCGATCATCGGCCCGTTCTATCGGCCACACGAAGTCGCTCTTGCGAAAGATTCGTTCGAGCGGATCCACCTCCTCGTGGAGCTACCCGATGGCGTAAAGAAATTTGATCTGTCGGTCGGTGAGGTGTTGCCCGCCCAATGGACGTCGGTGCAGGGGACGCATGGGCGTGAGATCCTCGATGTGACCTGCGTTGAGGAATGGCTTGTCGATACATTCGCGTCGCTTGTCGGCGAAATGCTAGATCGCGTCGATGCCACGGGTCACCATGCAGTGGATGAGCTCCGTGAAGTAATCGATGCTTGGCGACTGGTGTTGCACCGTCAGGTGAAATCCGTCAGCAAGAGCCACATCGTGGGGTTGTTTGGCGAACTGACTGTTCTCGAGCGGATGGCAGCCGTTGACCCCACCCGAGCGATGAAGGCTTGGCGCGGAAAGGACGGATATCGCCACGATTTTTACCTGACCAATGCGCTCGAAGTGAAGACCTACACCACTCTGAATAGCCCCCAGGTCTCCATCCATGGTGCCTACCAGCTGGACCCGCCGCCAAGTGGCTCTCTACACCTGGCAACCTTTCGCGTGGACGAGGACCCGAATGGGCTAACGATTCAGGACCTCCTCGACCGTATTCACGCCCACGGAGTTTCATCGGTCGATATTCTGTCTCGCTCGAACTCCGACGCGCCAATTATCGTTGACGAGGAACTCCGATTCTCAATTGGAGAGGAACGGCTCTATTTTGTCGGTCCCGACTTTCCTGGTGTGCGCGCCTCGAGGCTACGAGAAGCTGATCTCCAAGGCGTTAGCGGGCTAAAGTTTGGGCTCCACCTGGATGCCTGTCCGGACAAACTATCGTCCTCCGATCTTCCGGTGGTGCTGGCGGCGCTGTGACCATTCTCACCACGTTCCGAGTCCCGCAACTAGATTGGCATCCCAAGCAATTTCGTCCCGGTGATATGGACGGAAAAGGCGGTGACCGACTCCTTGGGCGCACGGAGCTAACTCCCCTCGAGGTCCTCGTTCGAGAAACCGCGCAGAACAGCTGGGATGCGAGGCGCGATGGTCAGACCCCTTCATTCGGCATTCATTTACGCAGGTTGGATTTCCGCCTAAGGGGTGACCTACAGACGCTTCTAGGCGAGGCAAAGGCTCCAGGGCATAGCGTCAAATCCTCGGCTAATAGCATTCATATCCTCGAAATCTATGATCGGGGCACCACCGGACTTGATGGGCCCGTTGATCTGCGAACAACTGGTCCGGATGTTCCCAAGAATTATGAAGACCTCATCCTTAAGGTCGGCGTTCCGCGCGATGACGGCCAGGGCGGAGGAACATACGGGTTTGGGAAGACCGCTGCGTACGCGTATAGCGGTATCGGAGTGGTCGTCTATTGGACCCGTTGCGTCGGTATGGATGGCAAGCTGGAACACCGCTTTATCGTTTCTGCGTTTCAGGACTCCTACAATCAAGGCAAAACGCAGTACACGGGGCGCCATTGGTGGGGTCTAACCGGTGACGAGATTGTGCTCCCCGTTGTCGGAGACGACGCGCAACGCTTGGGGGAGCACTTTTTCTCGCGACATTACGACTCAGGCGAGACCGGCACGTCAATGCTGATCGTTGATCCTCGCATCCCAAATGTCGTAGAAGGAGCTTCGGGCGCGGAAGAAGCCTATGAAATCGACAGGACGGCGGGATCCAAAGAAGCCCTGGAAGACCTTTTCGCGAGAGACGCAAGCCAGGCGATTCGACGGCACCTTTGGCCCAAGCTCATTCCAGTCCCGGATCATGATGAAGATCCTATGGGGCTCAACTTGATAATCGCGGGCGTGCAGGTTCCACTAAAGGCGGACCCGGCCGGAGCGCTTGATCTATGGGGTGCGGCTCTGAACGCAATTCGAGCAACTCGCAGGGGAGAGACTGGGCCCTTTGCGAGCCCGCAATCATTGCCGATCAAGGTTCAGGCGATCACACGACACAACAAAGTGATCGGTCACTTGGCGTTTGTGCGCCGAGTAACAGCGATGGAACCACTCCTCGCGTCAGACGACCTCGATCCGCTGAAGGGAGAGTCACAACTCGGCCGCATCGCACTTATGCGTGACAGTGCAGAGTTGATTGTCTCCACGGAGCATTGGGTTGATCATGGAGTCATCGCTGGGTATGACTGGCTCGCTGTCTATAAATCGACTCCGGAATTCGACCGCATCTACGCGGATGCGGAGCCGCCCGCACACGATGCATGGGTAGAAGAAGGCGGAGGCGAAGCGGGGCGAGTCGCAAGACACACGCGTCTCACCGTTGCACGATGGATCCGAGATGAGCTGGCGCCACCTGTGGTTTCGCCTTCGTCGGAAGGCGAAAAAGCACACGTCGGGGGCCTGTCGCGGCGATTCGCGAGCTTGTTGCCTGCACCCAAGACCCCTGGCGTGGTTGGTGGGGGAACGAAGGCTGGCAGAAACGGCAAGCACGCCGTCACGAGTGCTGGAACTGTGGAGGTACACTCCGTTCGACTCATTGAGACGCTCGCTGACGGGAGACAACGCCAGCGCGTTGATTTTACGCCCCTGGGCGATGCACAGTTCCTGGCAGTGCGCCTTGCCGTGAGCACCATTGGTGAAGGAATTCGCGAATCGGTGAACGCTGCCGAGCTAGAACCAGTGTGGCTACAGAACCAGGAGTCGAACGGGTCGATTGAGTGTGACCTGCCAGTCGGGCAGCCCGCCGCTTTGGAGTTTGTCGGCGCAGCCCGTCGTGCTTTCAGGATCGAACTCACGGCGGGAGAATCCTCGTGGCAACAGTAGAGTCTCTTCCATATCGCACGCCATCGCCAAGCACTGTTACCGCGATGGTCACGCTTATCGAACCCGATGTAGAACTCAGCGATTTGACGTCTGCGTGGGTGCCAGGGTCGGACCTGAGGTTTGGTATTCGACTAGCGATCTCGAATGACTTCTACGAACAGAGCGCTCTGTCCCCGGAAGCTGACGAGATTGCAGCGTACGTCGTCGCGACCTGCCTTGCATCGCGTACGAGCTGGCGTGAAAAGCTTGCAATCCGAAGTTATTCGGGTGGCGGCACGGTTGCTGACGGGTTGGTCATTCTTGACGGCGAATTGCTGGCGGATGAGGTCTCGCTCGACGTGTGGGTTGTCGGGCCAGGTCTGCTGCCCACCCTTGCCGGCAGTGCGAGTGGTCGGCATGAAGCCGCCAAGCTTTGGCGCATGTCACCGCCACTCACTTTGTCCCTCGAAGACACTTCAGCCGGGTTTCCTACCTCGGCGGTCTCATTTCAAGCGACGTATCGCCGAGATACCCCTTGGGCCGTTGAATCACCGCAGGATGCGGGGCCCGAGTGGAGCATTAGCTCAGCGGTGCGTTTATTCATCAACACCGATTCGCCGCTGTGCGAGTCGCTACTATCTGGGGAGGCTGACTCCACGCTCTTTCAATCTATGCAAGTGGATATCCACCTTGTCGTCCTCCATCGGCTGGCAAGTTGGCGGGATACGATCTCGGCCGATCAGATGATTCAGATCGCGACCGCCGACGATGGTTGCCTTGCCGCGCTGGGTGTTGCTATCGCAGGGTCGATGGGGCTGGAATTGGCAGACGGTATGCGCATGGTCACAGAGGACTTGGCCGAGCTCCTCACCAGGTCACGTGAACAAGTTACGTTTGGGCGGTTGTAGCGCAGATGCACATCTATCCACGGCTATCTAAGAACGATGCCATCGCTGCCGTAGAGTCCTTGGAAAGTCAGCTGTCCGCAGGAGCCAAGGTAGTGCCCTTCGTAGATGGAAAGCATCATCCGAAGGCGATCTACCCACAGATGGATGGGATACCGGTGTCGGTACCCCGGCTTTCTGAACTTCGGGAGAGGCTTCAAGCGGCAGTAATTGACGCTGGGAAGTCGCGCAACGCGGACAGGAAATTCGACATTGTTGTTGGACGGGTTTTGAATGACTGGTTCGCGGATGAGGGGCGCGCGATCGCGTCTCATCCTGAGACCTGGCCCTACCTAACGTTGGTTGTTTTGCCGGATCTCGCAGTGCGACGATTTCCTCCGGCTAATGGCAAGCTATCGCGCGCACGATTTCTGGCGGGTAGGCGAAACGTCTTTTACCGCGTCTACCTTCGGTCCTGGATTCTCGGGCCGATGCTCGACGACCCGGAAGTCAGTGTTTACGAAGACGAGCTTGTTGGCCTCGTAGATAGGTCGTTGTCGGCGGATCACAGATTGTCGCAGAGCGTCGCTCGAAACTTGTCGCTTCTTTCGCTGAACAACAGCACCCGTCGTGAGATTGCTCGGCGGAGTTTCATGGATCTGCAGTACGAGCTACGCGTGACAGACGTCGCATCCCTCGATGACTCGCGTATGGACGTGTTGGTCGACGCGATTTTTGAATCGAATCGTAAAGCTGTCACAGCCTTGGCTGCCGACAACGGTGGTGAAGATCGCGTCACCACCACTGTCGGCGGCTAGTTTTCCTACTCTCTGTAGATTGCATAGCTGGAGTTGAGGTTGGAATAGACGGCCTCGAGTCGGGCGCGTACGTTTGCTCCGAGCCGCACGATGCCGAAGAGCGCAGCGGTGGCGCGCATCGTTGCCTCTTGGTCCGCAAAAGGAGAATCGACCAATGTCGCTCTCATCGCGTTCGCGATCTCCTGGGGAGAGATTTCCTCCATCGATCTGATGGCTTCCCCGTTGGCCGCCCGAAAGTCGTTCCAGAGTTTCGGATCAATGCCCTTTGGCCATGCGAACTCGCCTAACTTGTCGCGCTTCAAGTGGCCACGTGGAATCAGTTTCCGTATTTCCGCTACGCGCGCTGCCCTTACGGCGCCCAAGTCGAATCGACGTGCGACAATGCGAATGAGCCGGTTTAGCTCGACGGGCCCTTCAACTTCGATCACGTCCACGAGCTGCGACCTAACCGCCGCTGCGTTTGCAGGCGTATCGAGAGAATCAAGTGTCGCGCGCGGACCAACAGGCGTCATGTCGGCGCTCGTAAACGCCAGAGCTGCTTCAGCACCTTTCATAGCAACGGGGGAAGCGACTAACGCGACGTTTGGTGACCTTACTGGACTAGCCTCGCGTGGCGTGGGAGGCTCTTCCGTGCTCGTGGCACGTTCTTCCGCGACGAACTCTTTGCCGACTTTGAGCCTGATCGGCACCTGTATCGAATCGGGGCCAACTGGCGAAGGCGAATCAGCTGCTGTGTCCGTCGGCGGAGGTAACTGAGCGGAGGCCTCCGCGGCATCCATCTCTTCGAGGATCTTGGTGATCACAAGTTCTTGGTTCTGTTGCCACATCGGCCACCAGATTCGAGCGATCCGCGGCCAGCCCATGATTCCAACGAGGACCTCAACAGGCAGAACATCTCGATCAGAGACTGTGGCACGACTCATCCAGCCTTCACCGTCGAGGAGCACAGGAAGAATCGGCACGTCGGGTGCCGCCTGCCTTGAGAGAACAAGGTCGAGTCTGAAGTTGGACATGCCGACGTCGGTTCGAACGACCAGTCCGCGTTGCTCTAGTGCCGCCGCGATACTGTCACGATGGCGGTCTCGAATTGCGACTCGGCTGTCGGTATCGGCGGGAGTCCGCGATCCATGCGTTGCTTGGGTTAGGAAATCCTTGAAGTGTTTCGGCCCATCGAACGCGGAACCGGAAACATCGAGGTCGACAGGATCAAAGCTGCAGAAGATGATGTTCTTGCGACGGGCACGCGTGACGGCAACATTGAGGCGCCGCTCGCCACCGTTGTTGGAGAGTGGGCCAAAGTTGGTTGGAATCTTGCCATTCGCTTGTTTGGAGAATGCCACGGAGAAAATGATCGTGTCGCGCTCGTCTCCTTGCACCTGCTCGAGAGCTTTCACAAACAGAACGTCGCTGGCACCCATTTTGCTTTCGTTCATCGCGTCTGCGATGCCACGATGATCTGCGCTCAAGAGCAATTCTTCGATGAGTTCACGTTGTGGCTCGTTGAACGTGACGATGCCGATTGACGGCAACTTCGACACCGATTCGCCGACCAAGGACCGAACCGCATCCACAACTGCGTAAGCCTCCGCCGGGTTCGTGTTAGCACCGGCGCGAATGCCCCCGGGTAACTCGACAGGTGTACTGCCCGAGCGGAGGTATTGGCCATCGATGAAACCGATCGGCTTAGTGAGGTATCCCTTGGCCTCCGTGAGCAATTCTGTTTCCGGGAAAGCGACCCGACGTAACTCCAGGCCGGTCTCGGCCGACAGCAGAGTCGGTGTGGGGAAACTACTCAACTCGCCGCGGTAGTACTTTTGGTTGCTGAAATTGATCAGCTGCTCATCCTGGCTACGATAGTGCCAGCTCAGGCTCAGTGTTGGAACACGCGCCAATTCGCACTCGGACAGGATGGACTCCTGGTCTTCGAGAATCTCATCGACCAAGGCGTCATCGATTTCGTCATCTGCAGCACCCGTGCCGACGCGGCGGCTCGGCGGCATCTGCTTGCTGTCACCAACGATGATGGCCGCACGCCCTCTGCCGAGCGAACCAATTGCCTCTGGGACCGTGATCTGAGAGGCCTCATCAAATATGACGACGTCAAAATCCATGGTCTCCGGATCGATGAGGTCCACAACTGAGGAAGGGCTTGCGAGAACTAGCGGAGTGAGCTCCTGTACAGCGCCACCAAATTTGCTGAGGATAGCTCGCGTACCAAGCCGGCGCGTGGTTTTTTCAAGTTCGCGTGCCAGCCCCCCGGTCGACATGCCACGCCCCTGGCCGCCCCGCTTTGACAAGAGCGCGGCAGGTGATTCGACCGCCCACTGTTGTCGCATGTCCTGTTGGGCCGCAACGTAGGTATCTATGTGAGCATCATGGGAGCTCCCGCTGAAACGGTCGAGCTTGGCAGTCTGAATTCGTTCTTCGAGAGAAGCCTCGGCAATGCCTCGCGCCAACGAGATTTCGACCTCTGCGGCAGGGTAGGTCCCATTGAGGATGGCAGTGCGTGCGTCCGCGAGCCCGGCGATACGCATTGGTTCGACCTGCCTGGTGAGGGCGATCCATTGTTGCAAGTCCAAGAACCGAGAGATATCGGCATCGCGATGCCAATCGGGCAGGGAACGTTGCGCGGCATTCAGAAGGGGGTCGCCATTCAGCCAAGTGCGGAGGTCATCATCGGAGACTTCCAGTTCTTTGAACCAACCGGACCACGCTCGCGACATTTGTTCGAGAAGTAGTCGATGCGCGGCAAGATCCTCTTGTTCCAAGAGTTCCCTGACTTGTGCGGACCATGCGTCGTCCCCGCTGAGACCCCGCACAGCGGTTAGTAAATACTGGAGCCGTTGTGATGGATACTCAAAAGCGCCTTCGCTGAATAGATTTCGAGGCACATACCCAGTCACTCCTGGGATGGAGTCCACGAGTGAGCCAATTTGAATTGCTGCCTGACGTACAGCGAGGAGATTTTTGAGAACTTCAACGGCCGCTGCAATAGGGACGGGTTTTCCATCCGGTGTGAATGCGGTAAGTGGCGCTATAGCTTGGGCCTGTCGGCCTTTCTTGCCAATGAATCCCGAGGCCGTTGCTTGCTCGAATTGACTGGAGATTGATTGCAGGTCGAGATCGAGCACACCGGCTGTAAAGCCATGCAGTAGTGGACGCCAGTCGTTGATTGCGCGAACGGCCTGTTGCATTGCCTTTTCAGAAGCGGTTCGCCATCGTGGATCGAATATCGCACGCAGGGCACTGCCTCGTGGCAGGGAAAGCCCGGCTGCGTGTGCCAGGAACGAGAGATCCTGCGGGGACTGCGCGGCCTCGATAACGCCACGTACGGGCGGAGGAACATTCGCGCAGTTCTTGATGCCCTTTTCGATTTCATCAATAAGCGTACGAAGTGTGGCGAAATCTAACTCGTCGGTGGAGGTTCTCCCCACGAAACGCCAAGGGTGGCCTGCGCGTGCGGCTGCACCTGAAATGTACCGCTGTAGGTCGCTGAACATTGCCCGAATTTCGGACAACTCGCCGCCGTGGTTGACGATCGTTTCAAGAGGAACTGAAATGGAGGGGCCACCCGACAGAACGAGCAACTCATCTTGTGCGCTATAAGCAGAGTGCCCTGCTGCGTTCCGGGCATGTAGCGCACGTGGATACTCCGTGAGCTCGAAACGGGCATTGCGAAGGCGTCGACGTGCATTCGCCATGGCCACGGCGTCCGGCCGCACTGACGCCGACAGCGATCGTCGGAGCGCGGCGCGCACCTCCACGGAATTAGATCCTTCGTGATGGAGATTCAGCGTAAACGGGTTCAACCCGATTTCATCGAGGCGGCGCTGGACGACCGCAAGTGCGGTTCCCTTCTCCGCCACGAACAGTACGCGCATTCCCTTCAGAATGCACCCCGCCACCATGTTGGTGATGGTCTGCGATTTTCCGGTACCAGGGGGCCCTGCAAGACGAAGGATCGACCCTGCTGAGCCCAGAGGACGGCCCGCTTTTGAGTGGAGTCGGCGGAAACAGGTGTTTCGAGGTCCTCGATTTGCTCGGCGGTAGGTTCCGTTGACGCGGCTATCGCACCGTCGATGAACTCATCGGCGGGTGTTTCGATGAGGTGTCGAATAAGTGGGTGGCGAATGAACTGGTCCGCATGCAGGTTGAGGTCCTGCCACATTCGGAAAGAAGACAGATCAAGGGTGGCGAGGCGAGCCTCTGCTACCACCTCGGCTCGTAAATCACCTTTGTGGGTTAAGAGCGCTGCGCCAACTTCGTCGATGACTGAGTTGATGTCGATGCCGGCGCCGTCTGAAGTCGGCTCGATCAGTCCTGGAATGTTTAGGTTGTGTTCGCGTCGCAGCCACTCGACGAGTGCGGCATTCGTGGTGGTTTGGCGGGTTGGATCAAGTGCAAGGGCGAAGTCGGAACTCTTCCGAATCGAGCTCATCGTGACAGGGACGAGGATCAGCGGTGCGTCCGCGAACCGCCCTGGTGACGGAGACCATCTGAGGAATCCGAAACACACGTACAGCGGATTCATTCCTCGTTCGTCGCGTGCAGTCTTCGCCGCGTGCGCGATCGAACGAAGCTCACGCGTTGCGACGGGGGCTGTCACCTTGTAGCGTCCGTCACGCGTGGTGCGGATGCGCAGGCTGTACAGCGTGCGCTCCCTCAGCGCATTTCCGACTCGGTCATGGTCTTCGCTCTCACTCGCGGAGAGCAGCTCTCCGGCGTCTTGGAAGCCCCGTGCTCGCCATAACTCGGGTATCAACGACGCATGGCGGAGCGTGAAAGTCCGATCCTGATTGAGTAGGTCCTCAAATCGTCCTAGATCCTGCGGAGCCAGGACGATCGGTTGCGTACGTGCATTGTTGGGGAGGTTGAGTAGCGCATTCGTGGCGTTGAGAGTAAATAGAGACGCCTTCCACGCGCGGTATCGCGCGGGGTGGAGGTCGACGACTCGCTCGGCGGTTTGAGAGACAGTTGGCAGTGTTACATGAGGGGAATCGATAGCCGCAGAACCAGTCGAGGCGGTCGTCATGCGGAACTCAACAACCTCTGTCACGCCGTCTTCGCGGTCATGGACTGAGGGCAACGGAGAAACGCCTTGGCGTCTGGCGGCAGCGATATCAATGAGATGCGCTCGGCCTTCGGCGACTGCCCATGCTAGGCGCACCTTCCTGGCCTCGGTGCGCGCCGCCGCAGCATTTCTATCGACACCGGACGTCAGCGCGGTGGTTTCGATAACTCCAAGGAGACCAGACGTCACGAGTTGGGAAATTCGTTGATGGTCGCTTGATACGGCCTCCCCGGTGTACCAGCTCGGTTCTTTCTCGGTGTCAGCACGCCAATATCCGACAAAGATGTGGTCGGTCAGAAGAACCATCACCGGTTGGAGACCGATGTGTTCTAGCACCGCGGCAAGCAAGACGGTTGTGTCCAGACACGTGCCGAGGCCACCCTCCGCCACGTCGCCGTGGTCACGGACCCGCTGACCGGTGTGTTGCAAGTCCCAATTGGGAGGTGGCTCTGAGTATGCGATTCTCCTATCGCGGATTGCCTCATAGACAGCAGTCACGGATCGCTCGACATCCTCCGCGGCTTCACGAGCATCCGAAATCTGGAATGAGTAGAAGGATTCGTCGCCGAACAGTTCACCCCGTTTTGTTGCGGCCTCACGTGCCACTTTCACCACGATCGTGTGATTCGGTCTTACGAAGGATGCAAGCAAGGCGCGAGACAGTTTGGTGCCAGCGCCCTCGCGTGCAGGCATGGGATCGCCATCCCAGTTCCATAGGTTGCTCGGTTGAATGGTGACGGCTCGTGTGTCTCGTGCGATCACCCGGTCATCCGAAACCACTGTGATGTCCGCGATCGCGTCTCGCTGGTCGACTATTCTCGCCATTAGCGAGGCCGACAGCGGAACGTGTACCTGACCAACCCTGATCCCTGTACCGGGCTCGACAGGTCCGCGGTATGCGATCTGTCGCCCAAAAATTACGTCCGAGTCCCTCAGCGTGACGGTAATCTCAGCGTCCGAAAGGGCGGAAGCCACGCTGAGCTGAAGGTTTTGAACCTGCGGAATTTTCGCGTGCGCAGAGGCCCAGGACCACTTTGACGTTACGGCCCCCACAGCGATAGCTGGCAAAACCGAGCTTGTTGGGTCCGTATTGAACGAGCCGATCCTGTCAATGTTAGCTTCCATGGGTGAGGTTTTTGCCTCTCCGGACAGGCGTGCACTTGACTCGTCGTGTGCGCGGCAGTTGAACGATCGGAGATCGAAGCGAGTCGGCCATCAGCGGCTTCCTCTGCGTGATATTACGGGGCGGGTGTATCTCGAGGCATCGATTTGGTAGAGACGTAGACAAGTTGCTGTCTGAACCTTGGGCAACGAGCACCTGATCCTGGAGTTTCAAAACGCCCCCTCGCGTGAGTTTCTTCTCATCTGAGCCTAGTCCTCTGATGAGTTGTGTTCGCTTTGGACGAAGGTTCTGAGCCATGCTGAGGGCGAAGATCTGCGGTGGTCGACCGGAGTGTCGATTGATCAAGTGCGCGGATTTGTTAAGAGTGCTCTAATGTGATGCTCACGCAGGCGCCGAGGAGGAAGCATGGCATTAGTTCGCCGACTTTATCAAGCGGTCACGGACGGAGGCGTTCATCCGACCCAGGTCGATGCGTCGTGGGCGCGCGTGCGTACGGATGACGGCGATCTACTTCAGATTTCCACGTACGGATCCGATCATCGGGCAAGTAAGCCGAAGGTGAGCCAAACGATTCAGATCGATGAGGATCGTGCGCGCGAACTGATCGCGGCTTTAAAGGAAGTTTTCGGCGCACAGATCCTCGGAGAGTCATCTCAAAGTATGTGAACACCAGCCAGAGCTGCAGTCGCTTGGCCGGGCTCGCCCAGAGGTCTTCAGCTTGGCCGGGCTCGCCCAGAGGTCTTCAGCTTGGAGGTCTCAGCTCCCGCCGAATCCCCGCACGCAACTCATCGTGCTGCGCGCCGAGCGCCGTAGCCGCATCCCACCAGTTCGCCGCGTCGTAAAGCCAAACCGGCTTGCGCACGAGCTCGGGCGGCTCCCACTCGTACCGCGGCCACACGTGGGCGTGAACGAACGCGTCAGTGTTCCCGAGAATGTCGATGTTGATTCGACGAAACGCGGGATCCGCAGCGCGGCACGCCGCTCTACCGCGGTCGCGAGAAGATCAACGTCGGCGAGAAACTGCACCCGTTCCTCACGAGGGAGCTCGGCCAGTGCCTGGGCCTGAGGGTTACGGCTCGGCAGCACTCAATAACCGGGCAAGAACTGCACGTCGCCCATCACCGCGAACCCGCTCGTCAGCTCGGCCAAAACAGTAGGGTTCTCGCCGCGCAAAGCGGAACCAATGCGATCGTCGCGCCAATCCATGCGCCGCAGTCTATTGGTTCCGTCCTCCCGCCCGCTCGCGCCAACAGCAAACGACAGCAAACAAGAGCAAACAAAAAACGCCGCCCCCATAGCCCTCAGCACAGATGAGGGAAACAGGGGCGGCGTCCGGTCAAACGATGACGCGCAACACTAGCTACTGGTTGCTGAATGCGGCATCGAATGAGGCTTCAGGCTTCGGCCACAGCAGCGACCGAACGAATCCAACCGCCTCGGCGGCGCCGTGCAGGCGGTCCATGCCGGCGTCTTCCCACTCGATCGAGATGGGGCCGTCATAGCCGATGGCGTCGAGCGCGCGGAAGGAGTCTTCCCACGGCACATCGCCGTGGCCGGTCGAGACGAAGTCCCAGCCGCGACGCGGGTCGCCCCACGGCAAGTGCGAGCCGAGCACGCCGGCGCGGCCGTTGTTCGGGCGCATGCGGGTGTCTTTGCAATCCACGTGGTAAATCCGGTCTTTGAAGTCCCAGATAAACCCGACCGGGTCAATGTTCTGCCACATCATGTGCGACGGATCCCAATTGAAACCGAACGCCTTGCGGTGATCAATCGCCTCCAGCGCACGCACCGAGCTCCAGTAGTCGTACGCAATCTCACCGGGGTGAACCTCGTGAGCAAAGCGCACACCCTCGCCGTCGAAGACGTCGAGAATGGGGTTCCAGCGCGCCGCGAAGTCTTCGAAACCGCCCTCGATGACAGAAGCCGGGACCGGCGGGAACATCGCAACATACGGCCAGATCGAAGAGCCCGTGAAGCCGACAACCGTATCAACCTCAAGCTTGCGCGCCACGCGGGCCGCACGCTTCATGTCTTCCGCCGCGCGCTGGCGAACACCCTCGGCATCGCCGTCGCCCCACACGTAATCGCGCAGAATCGCCTCGTGACGGAAGTCAATTGGCGCATCGCACACGGCCTGCCCGGCGAGGTGGTTCGAGATTGCGAAGATCTTCAGACCGTGGCGGTCCAAGATCTCCTTGCGTGACGCAACGTAGGCGTCATCTTCATCTGCGCGCTGCAGGTCAAGGTGGTCACCCGACGCGGCAACTTCGAGGCCGTCATAGCCCCACGAAGCCGCAAGGCGCGCGACCTCTTCGAACGGCAGGTCGGCCCACTGGCCGGTAAACAGGGTTACGGGGCGTTCAGCCACAGTCATCTCCTCCGATTTCACAATTCGACAGCGACCCACGCGCCAGCCTGACGGGCTGATGCGATCACCGCTTCGGTCACAATGGCGGCACGCAGGCCATCAACAAACGTCGGCAAACCGTCGCTGTCAACCCCGCGCATCGCGTTGTATGTGTCGCGCACGAAGCCGTTAAAGGCATCCTGATACCCCATGGGGTGGCCAGACGGAACCACAGACAAGCGGGCAGCATCGGGTGTCAGCTGAGAAGCATCACGGCTGCGCATCAGAGTGCCAGCGCGGGTTCCGATCGCCAACTGTTCGGGCTTCTCCTGTTCAAATCGCACCGACTGCTCAGAGCCGTGCAGCTCAAACTCGAGCGCATTCTTGCGCCCCGCGGCCATTTGCGACACGAGAAGCGTGCCAATGGTTCCGCTCGCAAACTCCACCAGCACTGCGGCAATGTCTTCGTTGTGTACCGGCTGGCCACCACGCTCGGCATACACCGTGCGCGAGCGCGCCGACAGGCGCACGATGCGGTCGCCCGCCACGAACTCAACCAGATCGCACAGGTGCGAGCCGATGTCGGCGAATGCTCGGGACTCGCCGTCAGACATGCGCCAGTTGGCGTCGGTCTGCAGCAACATCCAGTCTTGCAAATACGAAGCCTGAACGCTCAACACGGCGCCAATCGCACCCTGCTGAACCAGCGCGCGCGCCTCCCGCACCATCGGGTGAAAGCGGTACACAAACGGCACTGCATTCACTACGCCAGCCTCAGCGGCGGCGTTGACCAGAGCGCGAGCGTCAGCAGACGTCGCGGCAAGCGGTTTCTCGCACACCACCGCGACACCCGCCGCCAACACCTGCGCGGTGATGGCAGGGTGCGTGTCATTCGGTGTGCAGACGTGCACGACATCGGGCTTCAACGCCAACAGCTCGTCAAGCCCCGCAACCGCGGGCACGCTAAACGCCGCAGCAGTCTCTTGCGCTGACGCGAGCGTGCGCGACGCGATGCCCACGAGGTCAGCGCCCGCGGCGCGAGCGGCGCGCGCGTGCACTTCACCCATGAACCCCGCGCCAATGATGCCAACGCGAAGCGCAGTCATGGTTCCATTCGTCGTCACAGCACTCATCCCTTGACCGCGCCGCCAGACATGCCGGCGACCAGGTTGCGCTGCACAACAAGGAAGAACACCACAACCGGAATCGAGAACAGCACCGAAGCCGCGATCAGCCCGCCGTAGTCGATGCCCGTGTCTTGGTTGAACGACACGAGCCACACCGGCAGGGTGTACTTTGCCTGCTCCTGCAGCAGGATGTACGCCATGATGTAGTCGTTCCACGCCTCAATAAAGGTGAACACGGCCGTCGAGATGAGACCGGGCAGAACGAGCGGGAAGTAGATGCTCCACAGCACACGCATGTCGCCGGCGCCGTCGAGACGGGCAGCCTCGTCAATCTCTTCCGGGATCGACTGGAAGAACCCACGTAGCACCCAAATCGAGAACGGCAGTGCGCTCGCGAGATAGGCCAGCACCAGCGCCCAGTACGTGTTCAACATGTTGGCGTCACGGAACGTGAGGAACAGCGGAATAAGCAGAGCGATCGAGGGAATCATCTGAATCGCGAGGATCGTCACCAAAATCGCCTTGCGACCGAAGAAGCGGAACCTCGTGAGCGCTGCCGTCGCCAGGAAACCGACACCGATCGAAGCGATCACGACGATCGCGGCGATCAGCAGACTGTTACCGAGTGACGTCAAGAAGCCGGGCTTCGTGAACGCACGAACGAACGCGTCGATGCTGACGGGTGTGGGGAAGAAGGCCGGCTCAACCGAGGTTAGCTTGTCGGGCGTCTTGAATGCCGAGTTGAGCATCCAGTACGTGGGGAAGCCCCACAAGATAACGAGGGCGAACGCCAGAATGTGTGCGCCCGGGCCGCGACTGCGTAGGCTCCGCCGGCGACGCTTGACTTTAAGAGGAGTACTCACAGCTGTTCTCCCGAACGGACGAGACGGCGGACGTAGAAAGCGGTGACGAACATCAAAATGCCCGCGGTGACGACAGCAATTGCCGCGCCCTGACCGTAGTTATTGCCCGCGAATGCCTCACGGAACGACCAGATGCCCAGCGTCGTGGTTCCGCCCTCGGGGCCACCGCCCGTGAGGATCCAGATCTGGTTGAAGATGTTGAATCGCCAAATAATCGTGAGGATCGACACCAGGTAGATGATCGCCTTGAGGAAGGGGAAAGTCACCGTCATGTAGATCTTGAGCCCGCTCGCACCATCGAGCATGGCGGCTTCGTAGTACTCACGCGGAATCTGCGATTGGCCCGCGTAGAGGGTGAACGCAATGAACGGCGCACCCTGCCAGACAACAAGCAACGTCACCATGATCCACGCGTCAGTCGGCGTGGTCAGCCAGTTGTGGTCGGTGAAGTCTCCGAAGATGCCGAGCTTGGTGATGAGCCAGTTCACAACACCGTAGGGCGGCTGGAACAGCCACTGCCATATAAGCGTGGCGGTCACCGTCGGGATGGCCCACGCGAGAATCAGCACGACGTTGAGGGCGATACGCATGGGCTTGTTCAGACGCATCATCAGCTCTGACATCAGCATGCCGAGGCCGACCGTGATGATGAGGCAGGCGGCCGTAAACGCGACCGTGCGAAGAATGACGGGCCAGAAGTCGTCACTCGTGAAGATGTTGACGTAGTTGTCGAAGCCGACCCACGGCGTCTCGCCGAGGAACAGCGACTTCATGCCGAAGTCTTGGAACGAGCTAATAACCAGGCGAACCAGCGGGTAGCCGACGGCGGCCAGCAAAACGATGGCTGCCGGGGCGAAGAGGAAGAGCGGCGTCAGAGACGCCGACCCCGTCATACGACGAGATCGGCGCCCCTGTGGAGCCGCAGTGTTGCGGAGACTCATAGTGAAACGGCGTTATCCGGCGTTCAGAACGTCGTCGAGGTGATCTGCGAACTTCGCGGTTGCCTCTTCGACCGAACGTGCGCCCGTGGCGATCTGCACGAACAGGTCGTTCAGCGTCTTGTCGGCCTCGAGCGTTGCCCAACCAGCCGATGCGGGCAGCGTGATGCCCTTCTTGCCAGCGGTGTAGAACGCCTGTTGGATCTCCGGAACCTCGTCAACAATCGCATCGATGTAGGTCGGCGAAACCGGCACCGCGCCGTTGTTCAGCGCGACAAACTCCTGCTGAATCTCGGGGCTGGTGAGAATCTTGATGTACTCGGTTGCGAGGTCAGCGTTCTTCGACTTCGCAGCAATCGACACGACGGAACCAGCAGCCATCACCGGAGCGAGCTCGCCCGGGTGGTTGATGCTCGGCATCGGGAAGCTACCGATCTGGCCCACGAGGTCGGGGTTACCGGCCTCGATGGCAACGATCACGCTGGGGTTACCAGCGATGGTCGCCGATGCCTTGAGCTCTGCCATCACGCTCGAACCCTCAGGCGAGGTCGAGCTCGCGGTCTGCGACGACGCGGCCGAGTAGGTGTTCTGGAACTCCTTGTACTGCTCCAGGCCCTTGATCGACTCAGCGCTGTCAATGTCAGCGACCCATTTGCCATCCTTGAGCTTCGAGAAGCTTCCGCCAGCGTCGTAGACGAACGGCATTGATGACTGCCAGTCAGCACCCGCAAGGTAGAGCGCGGAGAAGTCCGATGCCGGGTTCTTTGCCTTGACGGCGTCGAGAGCCGCGGTGAACTCGTCCCAGGTCTCAGGCTCTTCGGTGACGCCTGCGTCTGCCCACATCTGCTTGTTGTAGGCGATCGCGTAGGTCGAAACACGCAGCGGCGCAGCGTAAACCTTGCCATCAACGATCGACGGAGCTTCAAGGCTCTCGTTCCACTCGACACCGTGCTTGAGTTCGTCAAGAACGTCGGTGAGGTCGCGAACGGCGCCGTTGGCGGCGAACAGCTGGATGTTCGTGTTTCCGATCTGCACGACGTCCGGCGGGTTGTCCGATGAAAGCGCCGTCGTCAGCTTGGTGACAATATTGTCCCACTGCTGAACTTCAACCTTGACCTTGGCGCCCGTCGCCTCTTCAAAGCGAGCGTTGACCTCAGGAACGGTCACGTCAAGGAACGCGCCCGTCTGCATGAACCAGACCGTGAGTTCACGGTCTTCGTTCGAGGTGACGTCGTCGGTCGGTGCTGCAGCCGTGCAGCCTCCGAGAGCGAGGGCGGAGATGAGTAGAGCGGCTCCGATGCCTGCCGCCCGCGTCGTAGGGCCGAATGCGGCGCGAGTGTTTTTCATGGTGGTTCCGATTTCTTTAGGGGGTCGTGCGGTTATGCCGACGTTTGTTGCTCGATTGCGATGTCAGCGCGCCGGGGCGAGCATGGTGATCAGGGCCTTGAGGTGCACGATCATGTCGACATCACTGTCGAGAAGCCATTGCGTCTGGAGGCCGTCGAGAGTCGCGAGGATGAGAGTCGCGATCACGGCCGGGGCCAGATCGTTGCGGATGAGTCCGTCTTGCTGAGCGCGTTCAATGCGCTGCGTCCAAGCGGTGCGGTTGCGCTCGTACAGCTGGGTGAAGTACTCGCGGCGATCGGTAGACGTGGCATCGGTCGCGGCAAGCGCTGAAACCACGGAGAACAGACCGATCAAACCCGGAACCGTCGCGTTGTGCGCGATGAGCTCAAGGAGGGCATCGAACTCGGCTCCTTCTTGGGTGGGGAAGCTTTGCCGGTTAACCCCATCGCGGTGCTTGACAAGCTCAAGCATCAGGTTGTCGAGCGACCCGAAGTGGTGCAGAACACCAGCTTTGGAACGCCCAACGCCATCCGCCACGCCCTGCAAGGTGGTCGTGTCAAAGCCTGACTCGGCCACCATCTTCAGGGCCGTGTCGAGAACTTCGAGACGCAACTGTTCCGTCTTTGCATATGCGCCACGGGCGTTGGTGGAAGGGGTTTTCTCTGCCATGGCGAAACACTACCTCTGGTTGGGATTAAAAATCAACCAACGGTCGAAATTGGGTATCAACCTGTTGTATCGTGCTGTTTGCATGCCTGGTACCTGTGCGTGTTCCGCCGAAGAGAGGCACTGATGACTAGCCCTGAATTGTCCGTCCAGCTGTACACCGTGCGAGAAGCGCTTGCCGCTGATCTGCCGGGCACGCTCGCCAAGCTGGCCGCCGCGGGCCTCAATAACGTCGAGGTGTTCTCCGTTGACGAGAACGCCGCAGCCATGCGCGATGCCGCCCAGGCCGCCGGTTTGACCATTCGCAGTGGTCACGAATACTTCCTCTCGGATCACGTGTCATCGCCGACGCGTTCGTTCGAGGTTCGCCCCGTCGAGCAGACGCTGGACTACGCGGCCGAAATGGGTCTTGACTACCTGATCGACGCATACGTTCCCGTCACCCGTTGGGCATCTCGTGACGAGATCGAAAAGACGGCCGAGCGCCTCAACAACGCCGTCGAGATTGCTGCTTCGCGCGGCATTCGCCTCGGTTACCACAACCATTCCCACGAGTTCCACAACGAAATCGATGGCACGAGCGCTTACGAAATCTTCGCCGGCCTCGTTGACGAGCGCGTCGGGCTCGAAGTCGATGTGTTCTGGGCCGCCACCGGCGGGCAAGACGTTCCTGCTCTCTTGCAGCGTCTTGGTTCCAAGGTTCGTGCTCTGCACGCGAAAGACGGCATCATTGGCGAAGACCCGTACCGTGCCGAAGACCGCTCGAAGGTCGATCTTGACCAGCGCATCGCCGGCCAGGGTGAGCTACCGTTGACCGAAATTCTTGCGAGCGCAGCGGCGGCTGAACTCGTTGTCATTGAATTTGACCGCTACAACGGTGACATTTTCGACGCGATCGAGAAGAGTGCCGCTTGGCTCCGTGAGGCAGGTGTTCGATGAGCGCGGCTCCCATGGGGGTCGGCATCATCGGCACCGGAATGATCAGCACGAAGTACCTCGACAACCTCACGACATTCCCCGATGTCAAGGTCGTCGCGCTCGGAGACCTTGATGTTTCGCGCGCCGCGGCGCAGGCAGAGAAGTATGCTGTTCCGGTCGCTGGTACCCCGGATGATGTGCTCAATCATCCTGACGTTGAACTCGTCATTAACCTGACGATCCCGGTCGCCCACGTGCCCGTCAGCCTTGCCGCCGTTGAGGCGGGCAAGCATGTCTGGAGCGAGAAACCGATTGGCGTGAACCGCGAAGAGGCGCGGGGGTTGTTGTCCGCAGCTACTGCCACCGGAGTTCGGCTTGGCATCGCCCCCGACACAATCCTTGGCCCGGCTGTTCAGACCGCGCTGCGTGCGGTCCGACGCGGCGATATCGGGGTTCCGCTCTCCGCACAGACGACCATGCAGTACATCGGCCCGGATCTATTCCACCCGGCGCCTGAATTTCTGTTCGGCTTTGGCGGCGGCCCAGTCGTTGATATGGGGCCGTATTACATGAGCACCCTTGTGAATCTGTTCGGACCGGTCGCCCGCGTTGCTGGCGTTGGGCTCAAGGGTCGCGAAATGCGCAAGATTGTCGTTGGCGAGCGCGCTGGCGACGAGTTCCCTGTCGAGGTACCGACCCACGTCCAGGCAATCGCTCAGTTCGAGCAGGGAGCTACGAGCCAGAGCGTTTTTAGCTTCGACTCACATATTTCGCGCTCAGGTGTATTCGAAGTGATCGGCACTGAGGGCACGTTGATCATCCCCGACCCGAATCGCTTCGTCGGTGAGGTGCGCATCGCTCGAGCGCCGTCGAAGTACGAAGAGCTGGATACACCATTGTGGGAGGTGGTTGAACCCACCGGAACTGAATCGGGGCGAGGTCTCGGCGTGCTCGATATGGCACGCGCAATTCGCGCTGGCGAGCCGCACATCGCCACGGGCGAGCTTGGCTACCACGTATTCGACGCTCTAATGGCGATCGAGGAATCGGTTTCGCTCGGACAGTTCGTCGAGGTCGCCAGCACCGTCGGCGAGATTCCACTCGTTCCCGAAGGCCGCGACCCGTTTGCCGCGACGCTGTAGTTGCCGGTGTTCCCCTGGTACACGCTCCACGAACTCCGGAGTGTGTACCAGGGGACTTCGATGTACATGCGGCTGTCCGCAGCTCCCGCGTGACGGTACCCCTGGCCCGCAACTCGTCATGTCGCGAGGTCCGGAATCCTGGCCGGTCCACTTCTCAAGAATCACACCCACCTTCTCTCATCTTCTTCTAATGTTTTCTCCTCCCAATCTGGGGAATATCGACCTCTCAATGTCGGAGGCCCCTGGGAGAATTGAGGCATGAGCAACACGACCCACGCTCTCGCCGACGCCACCCACGTCGTGCGCGAGAGCGTGGGTGAAATCGTGTCGACAGAGAGTGTTCGGGCGCTCACCGATGACGAGTTGCGATGCCTCGCGGTCGAGGCCGGCCAACTCTTGCGCTCGGTCGAAGCTGCCCTCATCGAAGTGGCAGGAGAAGTTGAAGCGCGGTCTCAATCAACAGCGCGCGAAGAACGCTTCAGCGTGCGCCACGGCTGCGCACGCACCAACGAGTTCCTCCAGCGCGCCACCGGCGTCAGCGCACCCACCGCAGCCAAATGGTTCCGCGCATCCGCAGCCCTCCGCGGCCGCACCTGCGTCACCACCGGTGAAGCCCTCCCCGGCGCGCTCCCCAAACTTCGCCAAGCACTCGCGTGCGGAGCCACCGGAGTCGACGGCATCCTCGCCATCGCCGGCCCCATGCTCACTGCCCGCGACCGCGCTGACGCGGCCGGCTTCGCCTCCGCCGACACCGCCATGGCACTCGTCGCCATCACCGGCGACGGCACCCAAGACTCAACAGTCCAAGACGAAGCCACGCAAGATTCAACAGACCCCGACGCCGCACCCCAGGTTCCGCACCTCCCCGACGCCGAAACCGCACGCGCCACCGTCGCCGCCGACGGCTGGCTGCCGGTCGCGGCCGACGTGCTCAAAGTGCACGCACACACCTGGGCCACCTGGCTCGACCAAGACGGCGCCGAACCCGCCGACGCCCGCGCCGCCAAGCAGCGCGGCATCACCCTCGGCGCCGCGCGCGACGGCCTCATCCCTATCAACGGCCTCCTCCTGCCCGAAGTTGCCGCCCAATTCGCACGCATCGACGCCGCCATCAACAACCCCCGCCTCCAACCCGCAAAAGGCCAGGCGGAAGACGCAACCACGGGGCACGACGGAACCACCGGTGCAGAAAGCGGAACCACGACAGACGCAGGGGGAGTGCGGTTTGTTGACTCCGCATCGCTTGCAGACGCTCACGCCGACCGCCGCACCGCGGCCCAACGCCGCCACGATGCGCTGGCGACCGTGCTCGGGGTCGCCGCCGCGTCTGAAAAACTCCCCACGATCGGTGGCGCCGCGCCCACCCTAGTGGTGCGCGTTACTGAAGAAGAGCTCACCTCAGGGCGGGGCTGGGCGCAGGTCGACAACTTTCCCGTTTCGCTCGCCACCGCACGTCACACCGCGTGCTCCGGCGCCATCCAACGGGTGACCACCACGTCCACCGGCCGCATTACGCGCATCGAAACCGAAGAACGCGTTTTCAATCGCCACCAGCGCCGCGCGATCGCCCTCCGCGACGGCGGATGCATCATTCCCGGCTGCTCCGTCACTGCCGCCTGGTGCGAAATCCACCACGTCACCGACCACGCCCGCGGCGGGCCCACCCATACCGACAACGGGGTACTCCTCTGCTGGCATCACCACCGATACCTCGACACCCACGGTTGGAACATCCGCATGCGGGGCGGAATACCCGAAGTGTGCCCACCCCGCTGGATCGACCCGCAGCAACGCTGGCGTCCCGCCCGGCCGCCCGGCCCGCCAAACTTGTCGCCGCGTCGAACGTAGGGGAGAAGTGCGTCGCGCAGTCATGTTCTCCATGCGGGCGCGGGCAGCAGGTGACTGGACCTACCCGCCAAACCTGTCGCTGCGTCGAATCTCGGGGAAGTGCGCCGCGCTGTCACAGCCGCGGAGCGTGGGCGGGGCTGACCAAACCGACCCGCCTTGCGATTACGGGTCAGGTGCCGACCGAACCCACCCGCCTGGCGAGCGTTGACAGGGGCCGACCGAGTCGACCCGTCTTGCGAGCGCCGGTCAGGGCCGACCGAACCCACCCGCCGAGCGGACTTTGGTGCTTGATGCTACGGTCTGAGGCATATGTGACTTTTGACCTGCGGTTTGTGTGAGAGGGAGAACGATGATGTTGGCCTCAAAACGATTGTCAGCAGTAGGTGCAGTTTTCATCGGGGTGCTGTGGTTGTCTGCCTGCGCTGGGCAAGCGACGCAGGCGCCGACGGAACCAACAAACAGCGCCGCGGAGGGTGCGGCAGAGGCGCAGGCGGCGGAACCTGCAGGATCGGCTGAGGGTTCGCGCGACGCCGAAGATGCTGACGCGACAGTACAAGCCGAGGAGACCGAAGCGGCCACACCAGAAGTTCGTACGCAGGAGAAGAGTTGCGGGTGGGATGCTCCGCGTCTGGACTCCGGCGTTCCGGCAACGCTCCCGGCCGATGCCGCCGGAGACCTCGCAACGGCCCTCATTGGCAGCTGGCAGCACACGCACTTCGATTCGGGTGCCGGATTCGAAATCGTCGACACCGCCGACGTGCGCTTTGTCTTCCCCTCCGCAACCGAAATGCTGTACTGCCAAGACGTGCCAGGCGTCACTGACCAGCGACAAGCAGAAGCGGCGGTCACGCTCGACGGCACCACGATTGCGCTACCCCCTCCGGCAACCGGTTACCGGGCGATCGCATGGGATGAAAGCGCGATGCTGTGGGAGAACCTCCGCGACGGCTCAACGTTCTTGCTGCAACGCCGCTGACACGGCGCCAAGCGCTGGCCGCAAGCATGCAGAGTAAACGCGCGACCGCCCCGATCACCGCCGGTACCTCACGCGGCCGCGCACTTCAACCCCTTACTCCGGTGCTCGCGTCGCCCATACGCTAACCCTATGAGCGGACTCATTCCCTACATCCTGTTCGACGGCACCGCGGCCGAAGCCCTCACTCGGTACCAAGAGATCTTCGGCGGCACCCTGCACCTCTACGACTACAAAACCCTCGGACGTACCGACGGCCCGCCCGAGGCGATCGGCCACGGCATGCTCATCGGAGATGTTGAACTCGCCGCCGCCGACGCGGCCCAGGGCGAGGCTGCACTCTCAATGACCGGCCTTCATTTCTCCCTCCTCGGCACCAAAGACCCCGGCACCCTCACACAGTGGTTCGATGCTCTTGCCGACGGCGGAACCATCACCGACCCGCTACAGAAGCGTGCGTGGGGAGACTACGACGGCACCGTCATCGACCGTTTCGGCGTCTCATGGCTGATCGGATACCAAATTCCTGAGGCGGCAGACACGTCAGTCGAAATGTCGTAACCCCGCGAAGGAATACTCCGTAACCGAGCACTCGCCAGCGAGATCGATAGATAAAGACCAAAACATATTCAAACTGAAACGTGGATAACGTTTACTTTTGGCCTTGGGCTGAGTAGATTTGTTTTCTTGCGTGTGGGAGAGACACGCGAATAACAAGACAAACCCGAACTTGGAGTCGAACGTGTCCGCTCAATCAGAGGTGCCGACCGTGCGCCACCCACGCAGAAGTATCCACCGTCGCGGCATCGGCAGCCTTGTTGCTGCCGCCCTCGTCACCGTTGGGCTTCTGGTTCCGGCCCTCACGGTTCCGGTGACGGCATCTGCAGAACCCGCGCCCTCGAGCACGGACGTTGCAAAGAGCTCCACGTCGGTCAGCATTTCCAGTCCAACAACGTTTTGGTCAATGGAGGACGTGGTGATCACAGCCGCGGTTGCGGGATCGCCGGATGCTTCTGCGCCGAACGGGCGGGTATCGGTCACGTTAAACACGCTCTACGCGTTCGATTCCGTCTATGACGGCAAAGACACAGCCACTATTAATATCGGGCATCTCCGGCCAGGCACGCATGTGATGACCGTCACGTTCGAGGGTAATGATGACCACCTCGCGTCGACTGTTCAGCACACGGTCACCGTTCTCGCCTCGGCGGGAGCTGCAACGAACGCCTCGGTCGTGCTGGGGCACAGCAAGGTCGACGTCAGAACCGCTATGCCAGCCACATTCGTCCTTTCAGGTGCATCGGATGTGCCCATTGCAGAACGGGCCTTCAGTGTCGCCGTCTTTCGGTATCCAGACATGACGTCGCCCGTGTTTGCTACCGATCTCCGATCCGACTCCGCTGGGATGGGTTCAATCGAGATTCCCCCACAACCGGTTGGCGCGTACGTGGTCAGGATCATTGTTCCCCCAACCGCATCTCACGCTCCTGCCACGCACACGTCGTCATATGACGTGACCCCGATCGTGACAACGACGACCCTCACGATCTCACCGCTTGACCCAAGCGGGATGCGCCCGGCCTTCACCGACATTACCTACACCGCGACGGTGACGCCCGCCATGGCTGGTATCCCCGTCAGCCTCCTGAAGACGTCACTGGTGCCCCCAGCGTCGGTCGTGCTTGGCACGGCCATCACTGACGCAAACGGTGTTGCGACCTTCACCGCGCGTACCGGCGCGCTGAGTCCCTTACCTGAGGTGTTTGCCGCGAAGGCAGAACCTACGGATCCCAACATCTTCTCGTCGACCAGTACGCCAATTGTGTCGGCCGTTGGCCTGCGGTATGCGAGCGCTGTGGTCACCACGCCTCCCACGGCTCGCATGACCGAAACGGAAACGAGCCTGGATGTCATCTTCCCCGGCGCGCCCGACGAGCTTGCCGGCTCCTCGGTATCCGTCTACCGCGGCGCCACCCACGTTGCCACCGAAGTTGTTTCTCAGGAGGACGGCTTCTTGCGTGCCGACTTTCAGATTCCTGCGCCAGCAGTACTCGGCCCGGACGTCCTCAACTTCCGCATGACGTCGTCGCAACCCTCCATCGTGACGATCTTCACCTATACGACCCCCACTGTATGGACGCTTGCCCCGCAGAACCTCGCCATCGAGGCGTTCCCCAGCGTCGACGCGATGACACCCATGCCGATCGCCGCGACGGTCACCGACGAGGGCGCTCCCGTTGCTTATCGCGATCTCACGCTCAATGTTTACGGTGTTGACGGCGGCCTTCCGCTGTTCACCACTGACCTCACCACCGGTGCCGAAGGTGCAGCCGGTGCTATGGTTCCGCCCCTCCCCGTTGGCAGCTACCGCGCCACAATCACCGCGGCGGCAACCGGTCTCTACGATGCGCTTTCCGAATCGGTGACGTACGACGTCGTTCCGATCGCATCGACAACCACTCTCACCGCGTCACCAACCGCGGTGCACGGTTCCGACCGCACGTTCACAGCCACGGTCGACGGCGACGACCCGACGGGTCTCGTGGAGTTCGTTGACGATGGCACCGTCATCGGCACGGTCGCCATTGTCGATGGCACAGCATCGATCACCATCGACACCCTCGATGTCGGCGACCACACGATCGTCGCGAACTACCGTGGCGACGTGCGCCATGCCGTGTCGCACGCGTCAATCACGGCGACCGTGAGCGGGTGGACAAGCGTCGTCACGACAAATCTGTCGGCAACGGAGGCGCTCGTCGCGGACGCTGTGGAGATGGACGTCACCGTCGCGCTGATCGATCCGAACGCGCCGACGATCTCGCGCGCGATTGGTTCGGCCAGTGCGCAGGCGAATGGAGCCGTCGAGCTGTTGATCGACGGACAGGTCGTTGGCGACCCGGTGGCATTGGTGGCTGGTGCTGCGACGCTTGCCGTGCCGACTACGACCGCCGGTACGTTCGACGTCGCGGCGCGCTACATCCCCATGCTCCCGTGGGTCAGCGGTACGGATTCCGCGACCAGCACGCTGACGGTGTCGCTGGCGGCGCAGAATATCGCGATTGAGGCATTCGCCAGTGTCGACGCAATGACACCGATGCCGCTCGCCTTCATCGTGACCGACAGTGAAAGCAGCCCCCTCGAAGCCCGCGACGTGACCGTCAACATCTACGGCGTTGACGGTGGCCTGCCCCTTTTCACCACCACCCTCACCACGGGTGCTGAAGGTGCCGCAGCCGTCATGGTTCCGCCCCTGCCTGTCGGCTCCTACCGCGTCATCGCCACCTCGCCGCAGACCACGATGTTTGCCGAGGCCACCGCATCGGCAACGTACGACGTGGTTCCGATCGCGACGACGGTGAACGTCACCGCGTCGCCGACAGCCGTGCACGGTTCTGACCGCGTGTTGACCGCAACGATCGACGGCGAAAACCCGACCGGCGTCGTTGAGTTTGTCGACGATGGAACGGTACTCGGCACCGCGCCGATCGTTGACGGCGTCGCAACGTTCACCGTCAATACGCTTGAGGTCGGGTCCCACACGCTGGTGGCCGACTATCTCGGCGATGACCGTCACGCACCGGCAGATGCGTCAACGACGGCCACGGTCGTCGCGTGGACCAGCACCGTCACGTCGCAGCTGTCAGCCGCCGAGGCGCACGTTGGCGACGCGGTCACGCTGCAGGTTTCTGTCACGCTAAGCGACCCGACCGCACCGTCGGTTACCCGCGCGATTGGTTCGCCTTCGACGGCGAACGGAACCGTGGCGCTGCTGATCGACGGAAAGATCGTCGGCGACGCCGTTGCGTTGACCGATGGCGCGGCGACGCTCACGGTGCCAGCGACGAGCGCAGGTTCGGTGTCGGTATCGGCGCGATTCGTGCCGGCCGACGCGTCGATGACCGCCGCGGACTCGGCCGCGCACACCCTGGCGATCGCTGACGTGCCCGAGCCGACTCCGGTGCCGACGCCGGAACCTTCGGAGATGCCGACGCCGTCTGCTTCGGTAACGCCGTCACCCACCTCGACGTCTGCGCCGCTCGCGTCCACCGGCGCGGGTGAAGCCCAGGGGCTCGCACTCGGCGTGCTGCTCCTGATGACAGGACTAGCGATCGCGGCAGGACGGGTATTGCGCAAACAGCGCACCTAACCCGCGCGAAAGCTATCGCGTGCGCTGCCTCTGCCGCCGCGCGACCGGGCCGAGGTCATTCCCCCAGATGACCTCGGCCCTCTTCCTCCCCGAGACCACCTTCTCGGCCAGCGCTCGGCACACCTCGGTACGATCGAGCGAGGGGGAGAGATGAAGACACCACCGATGGCAATCGCGATGCTTATCGCGGCTGCGCTGATGCTCACGGGGTGTGATGCGCACAGTGCGCCGGTCACACAGCCGACGATTACCGTGCCTGATGAACTCACCCCAACGAACGTGCCGGAGCCGCAGCAAAAGCTTGACGCGGCGTGCGCGTCATCGTGGGTCAAGTTTGAGCGGGCGCTCACGCAGTTCGACGCCGCCAGCACCGAGGCTTCGCACGACGCCGGCGTCGCCTTCGACGCAGAAGAACCCTTCGCCGTCGCTCCTGACGCTCCCGGCGCCGCCGACTACTACGCGAGTCTCAGCGACCTGACTTCGGGCTTCGGCGACACCGTCGTCAACATCGCCGCCGGCATCGAAAACGCTCGCGTACACGACGCGTTGACGAAAATTGGCGAGGGCCACATCGACGCCGGCGCGTTCTTAGCGACCTACACTGACGCCACCACCGACGATGACCTCACTCGTTTTCACGACGAGTACAGCGCCACCATCTCTGAGATGCTGACCTACGCATCGCTGTGCGGTGAAACGCTGAGCGGCGGAACCAGCGACAGCTGACGCTGGAAGGTCACCTTCCCCGCATCCTGCGCCGAGGTTCCGCGCCCTACTCGATCGGCGCGATACGCCCACGGGTGTGCTCGACCGGATACTTCAGCCGCGTCTTCTCCAGCTTCGACAGCAGAATCTCATCGAGGTCAAACCCCATCACGCGGGCCAGGGCGATGCAGTAGTGCAAAACGTCGGCGAGCTCATCGGCAACCTCTTGCCTGTCAGCCTCGTCGCTCCACTGATAAAGCTCAAGCAGCTCGGCCGCCTCGATGCTGATGCTTTTCGCGAGGTTGCTGGGCGAGTGAAACTGCTGCCACTCCCGCTCCTCGGCGAAGTGACGCAGGGTGTCGAGCGTGTGTTGACTCACCATATGCCGACGCTACCAGCGCGGCGGCCGGGGCTACAGGGTTGCGGTGTCGAGCAGCATCGTAAACGGGCCGTCATTGACCGATGACACCCGCATCATCGCGCCGAACTCACCCGTCTCAACGTGCGCGCCCGCCGCACGCAACAGCTCAACGACTCGTTCGACGAGGGGCTCGGCATGCGGTCTTCCTGACGCCGCCGTCCACGATGGGCGACGCCCGCGACGCGCATCGCCATACAGGGTGAACTGGCTCACGACGAGAATCGGAGCGCCCACATCTGACGCGCTCTTCTCGTCATCGAGAATCCTCAGGTCCCAAATCTTGCGCGCAATCTTCGCAGCCTCGGCCTCACCATCGTCATGCGTGACACCCACGAGCGCCAACAATCCGGGCTCCGACAGCTCGCCGACAATGGTTCCGTCAACCTCCACCGACGCGCTCGCTACCCGCGTGACAACTGCTCGCATTCTCCCAATCTAGCCGCGCATTGCGACGCCGCGACGCCAGTACCCCATGAACGCGACCTGTGTGCGATCGATGCCGAGATCCTTCACGAGGTGACGGCGGAGGGTCGTGACGACGCCGGATTCACCCGCGATCCAGAAGTACCGTTTTTCGGGTACGGAACCAGGGGCGGCGGCGGAACCATCGGTTGCGTGGGTGGGGTGGGTGGCGGAAGCGCCAGCGGCGAGTTGTTCGCCCAGACCCGAGTAGGCGGGGGTCTCCCACAGCAGCTCCTCTGTCTCGACATCCTGAATCTCAACCTCGGCAGATTCCGTGCCGAGGTAGTCGAGCACCGCAGGAATGAGGAGGGTGCCGTGCGCCTCGCCGTGTGCGCGAGCGAACCAGCGCACCGTGAACCCGGCGGGTGTAGCGATTGGCAATACGTCGGCGGCCGATGGAACCTCAATAAAGGCGACACCGCGCAATGCGGGGGAGTCTTCGATGATGCGCGCGATCGCCGGGGCGGCCGTTTCGTCGCCAGCGAGCACGACGCTCGGTGCAGCGGCCGGGGAAAACTCAATGCCTCCCCAATCCCGCCCGCGGCGCGGTCCGGCGATCACGAGTTCCTGACCCACCCGCGCCTGCGACGCCCACGTTGACGCGGGGCCGGTGAGGCCCGGCTGCAGGTGCAGCACAAAGTCGACATCGATCTCGGTCTCACCGTCCACAACGCGAATATCGCGGATCGAGTACGTGCGCATCGAACCCCGCTCGTGCTCTGGCAGCGCCACCCAGCCCTGGTACCAGCCGTCTGCTGCCGAGATGCGGGGAAGCACGCCACTCGCGGGCGGAAAGATCAGCTTGATCCGCAGGTCGAACACCGCGCCGGGCGTTGCGAATTCGCGGAGGTCTTCGCCGGCAAACGTGACACGCACGAAGCTCGGAGACAGGGGAATGACGGCGGCGACGGTGACCCGCGCGACGACGAACGGAGGAACGTCGATGCTTTCGTCGCGTTTTGGGTCACTGTGCTCGCTCAACGGGCGGGATTCGGTGCGGGTGGTTTCAACGGACATGATGTCTTCCCTTCGGGGTAACCATCGGCGTGCCCGAAACCGGGTCGATGGTGATGTGATTTGCAATGCCAAACACGTGCTCAACGGTCGCCGACGTCAATACGTCAGTCGAGGTTCCGTGTGCGATGATCTGCCCGTCTTTCATGGCGATCAGTACATCGGAGTAGCGCGCGGCAAGATTCAGGTCGTGCAGCACCATCACGATCGTGGTACCGCGCTCGCGGCAGAGGTCGGTGAGCAGATCAAGCACGTCAATCTGATGGGCGACGTCGAGAAACGTCGTGGGCTCATCAAGTAGCAGAATGTCAGTCTCCTGCGCGAGCGCCATCGCGATCCACACCCGCTGCCGCTGGCCGCCGGAGAGCTCATCGACCGACCGCTCGGCAAGCTCGGCAATGCCGGTCGCTTCGAGCGCATCGGCGACGACGGCGTAGTCGTGTTCGCTCCAACGGGCGAGGGCCTTTTGGTGCGGGTGACGCCCGCGGCCAACCAGATCGGCGACCACGATTCCCTCCGGAGAAACGGGACTCTGCGGCAATAGCCCCAGCACCCGCGCCACCTCCTTCGTCGGGCGAGCGTGAATGGACTGGCCATCCAGAACTACGGAACCAGCGGCCGGGGTGAGGAGGCGAGAGAGCGCCCGCAGCAGGGTCGATTTGCCGCATCCGTTGGCGCCCACGATCGACGTGATCGCGCCGGGAGTGATCGTCACGTCGAGGTCATTGACGATGGTGCGATCGCCGTAGGCGAGCGAGAGCGCCTCGGCCGAGAGCTGGTGCACGCCGGTCATAGTGATCCTCCGGATCGGTTGGTGCGAATGAGAAGCCAAATCAGATAAGGCGCGCCCACCACTCCCGTAATGACGCCGACGGGCAGGCGAGCGTCGAACGCGAACTGGCCGATCAGGTCAGCGGTGATCACGAGCAACGCCCCGACGAGGGCAGACGGAATCAAGAGCGAGCTGCCGGGGCGCACGAGTCGTGCGGCGATAGGCCCCGCCATGAATGCGACGAATGCGATCGGCCCGGTTGTGGCTGTCGCGAACGCGAGCAACACCACGGCGCCCGCGATCAGCGCGACCCGCGTGATGTTGAGGCGTACGCCGAGGCTCGCGGCCGAGTCGTCACCCAACGACAGCAACGTGAGACCGCGGGCGGTGAAGACGAGCGGAATGATCACGAGCGCCCATGCGAGCGCGAGTGGCCACACGCGCTCCCACGATGCTCCGTTGAGGGAGCCGGTGAGCCACCGCATGGCCTCTTGAATGTCACGCTCGCCCGCCCGGGATAGGAGATAGGAGACCACACTGTTGAGCATCGCCGCCAGACCGATACCCATCAGAATGAGGCGGGCCCCAGCGAACCCGCCCTTGTTAGACAGCAGGTAGAGCGCGCCCGCCGTGAGGACCGCACCGCCCAGGGCGAGAAGAGAGACGGCGGAGTCGCTCCATCTGAGAGCCACGATCCCGATCACAGCCGTCGCCGAGGCGCCCGGTGCGATGCCGATGATCTCGGGAGAGGCGAGCGGGTTACGCAGCAGCGTCTGAAATGTGACGCCCGCGACGCCAAACGCGGCACCCGCCAAGATCGCGGTCACCGATCGAGGCAAACGTAGTTCGCCGACCGTGAACGAGGCACCCGGAACCTGCTCGCCGAGAAGCACACGCATCACCTCGGCCGGGGAGTAGAACTGCTTGCCAATCATGAGGCTCACCACAAACACGGCGACCACGAGTGCGGCCAACACCAGGCTTACGACAAGTCGTTGGCGCTCGCGGGAGCGGCGGCTCGCGCGCACCTGGGCGGCCAGAGCTGTGCGTCCGGCGGTAGTCGTGGTTCCGAAACCAGAAATCACAGTCATGACAGCTCCCGCACGCGCTGGCGACGAACAATCCAGATAAAGAACGGGGCGCCGAACACGGCGGCGACAATGCCCACCTCGATTTCGCCAGGTCGTGCGATGACGCGGCCGAGCACGTCGGCGCCGACGAGGAGGGCGGCCCCGGTGACGGCGGCGAACGGAACCAGCCAGCGGTGATCGGTGCCGACGAGCAGGCGGCAGAAGTGGGGAATGACGAGTCCGACGAAGCCGATGGGGCCGGCGATGGCGGTTGCGGCACCCGCGAGAATAACCGCGCCGAGCGCCGAGATGAGGCGGGTGCGGGCGACGTTTTCGCCGAGCCCGGCGGCGAGGTCATCGCCGAGTGCGAGCGAGTTCATGCCGCGGGCGCTGAGCAGGCAGATCGCGGCGCCGACGGCGAGCACGGGGGTGAGGAGGGCGATCTTTTCCCAGCTGGCGCCACCCACCCCGCCGATCTGCCACGACTGGTAATTCTGCAGCAGGTCAACGCGCGGCAACATGATGGCGCCGATGAGACTACCGAATGCCGCCGTCGTGGCGGCGCCAGCCAACGCGAGCTTGAGGGGAGTCGCGCCGCCACGGCCGAGAGATCCGATGGCGTACACCAAGATGGCGGCGCCGGTCGCTCCCACGATCGCGAAACCGATGTACGCGATCGGGTGGGTGATACCGACGAACGCGATACCGATCACGACCGCGAGCGAAGCGCCATGGGTGACGCCGAGAATGCCCGGGTCAGCGATCGGGTTGCGAGTGACCGCCTGCATGGCGGTGCCGGAGACGGCGAGTGCGGCACCGACGAGGATGGCCAGAACGGTGCGCGGGATGCGCTGCTGCACCGCAGCCTCGGCAACGCCGTCACCGGTTCCGCTCAGCGCACGCAGCACCTCATCAACCGTCACCACCCGCACGCCGAATGCCACGGACAGGCCAGCGAGCACGGCGAGGGCGCCGACGCTGGCGAGCAACCAGAGGGTGCGCACCGATGTCGAGCGCCGCATAGTGGCGGTGCTCGACATCGGTGCGACGAGGGTGTTGGTCACTTCGCGGCGGCGTCCGCGAGGATGGCGAAGTAGTCGGTGATACCCCACCCGATCGACAGCGGCGACGGGTTGGCCGAAGCCGCGAGCGGCGTCGCATTCGGCAGCACGGCCACGCGGCCGGCGGCGATTGCGGGAATCTTCGACAGCAGCGGGTCAGCCTGCAGCGTCGCGACGGTGGTCTCATCGCCGTACGTCACGAAAACGTCGACGTCGTTGAACAGCTCGGCCTCTTCTGCGCTCACCTCGACGAAGAAGTCCGTGGTGTTCTTCGACTTCTCCTCGATGATGGCGGGCTGCGCCACCCCGAGGTCAGCGAGGAAGCTCGGGCGCGTGTCGTGGGTGGTGTAGAAGCTGATCTTGCTGAGATCGGTGAGGTCGAGGTACGAGAACATCACGGATGCCTCGGCGAGCGCAGGCTCGGCAGTGAGGGCGTCGGCCGTGGTCTTCTCGAGGTCGGCGATGAGCTTCTCGCCCTCGTCGGCCAGGCCGATGGCGGTCGCGTTCATTTCGATCATCTGTTGGTAGGTCGTGCCCCACGCGACGTCGGGATACGCCACCACCGGGGCGATCTTCGAGAGCGTCTTGTAGTCATCTTCGCTGAGGCCCGAGTACGACGCCAGAATCACGTCGGGCTCGGTGGCGGCGATCTCGTCGAACGGAATGCCATCGGTTTCGTCAAACAGCACTGGTGTCTCGGCGCCGAGCTCTTCGAGCTTGTCTTCTACCCACGGCAGCACACCGTCGCCGTCGTCATCGCCCCATGTCGCCTTGCTCATGCCGACGGGCACAACGTCGAGCGCGAGCGGAACCTCGTGGTTCGCCCACGCGACCGTCGCGATGCGCTCGGGCTTTTCGGTGATCGTCGTGGTGCCGTACACGTGCTCGATCGTCACCGGGAAGGCATCGGCTGATGCGGGATTGGCGCCGATCGCGGCGGAACCATCGGGTGCGTTTTGAGTGTTGGGCGCGGCAGAAGTGGCGCAAGCGGTGAGGGTGAGTGCCAGGACGGCGACCAGGCTCAGGGGAGCGAGGCGTGAAGTGCGCATGAGCGGTCCTTCGGATAGCGGAAGAGGAATCCTCGCCAAAGAATCTTGATCAGATGTTGGTAAGGCTTGCCTAAGCTAGCATAAGATTGTGCACAGAAAAACTGCCCAGATGCATGAATCACCGGGGCTATTTGTGGCGCGCTCCTCTCGCACAAATGGCGCGTGGCGAGCGTCGCAACGCGCGCCGATATGCACCAGGAGTGACTCTCAGCGAAGAGACCTAAGATCGATAAGTGACCTCGCACGATGACTCCCCAATCGACCCCGCTGATTCCGCACCTGTGCAGACCCCCGCGGGTGATGGTTCCGTCGCCGATTCTCCTGAGGACTCCAAGCAGGCCGCTATCGCCGCTGTGTTGGATGGCACGTTTGCCGGAATCGACCCGGCCGAGCTTCAGATCGCGCTGAAGGTGCTGAACCAGGTGCAGTTTCTCGAGGCTGACCACCCCGACCACATCACGGTGCGCCGGGCGACGAGCGACATGGTCAAAGACATTCGCGAGACTCGCCGCAATATCCGTAAGTTTGCGGCGCGCGCGGCCGATGCCGCCGTTATTGCGAACACGGCGACGGGTGCGCCCGACCGCATCGACGATGAGACCCGCGGTATTACGCTGACCACGTCGATCGAAGCGCCGATCGCGGGCGAGTTGCTGAAGCCGCAGAACTGCTACATCTGCAAGCAGCCGTTTACGCGCGTTGATGCGTTTTATCACCAGTTGTGCCCCGACTGCGCGGCCTCCAGCCACCGCAAGCGTGACGCCCGCACTGACCTCACAGGCAAGCGTGCGCTGCTCACCGGTGGTCGCGCGAAGATCGGCATGCACATTGCGCTTCGCCTGCTGCGCGACGGCGCGCACTTGACGATTACGACGCGCTTCCCGCGCGACGCCGTGCGACGCTTCCAAGCGTTGGAAGACTCGGCCGATTGGCTGCACCGTCTGCGCATCGTTGGTATCGACCTGCGTGACCCCGCCCAGGTGATTTCGCTCGCCGACTCGGTCGCAGCTCAGGGCCCGCTCGACATTCTGATCAACAACGCGGCGCAAACTGTGCGCCGCTCACCCGGTTCGTACTCGCTGCTCGTTGACGCCGAGTTGCAGCCGCTGCCCGACGGCCCGCTGCCCGAAATGGAAACGTTCGGCCACACCGCCGACCCGCACCCGCACGCACTCGAGGCTTCGGTTGCCGAGAACCCGCTGTTGTCGGTGGCTGCGCTGGGCGGAACCGTTGCTGTTGGTGCGCCGGCGATCACGGCGGAAGAGTTGACACGGTTGTCGATGGCGGCTGGTGCCGCGTCCATCGAGAAGCACCGCGATGGCACTGCGATCGATGCCGGTGGCCTCGTGCCCGACAAGGAACACTCCAACTCGTGGGTGCAGAACGTCGGCAATATCGACCCGCTCGAGATGCTCGAAGTGCAACTGTGCAACACCACGGCACCGTTCATCCTGATCAACCGCTTGCGCCCGTCGATGGCGTCGGTCGAGGCCGGTCGCGCGTACATCGTGAACGTGTCGGCCATGGAGGGGCAGTTCGCCCGCCGCTACAAGGGCCCTGGTCACCCGCACACCAATATGGCCAAGGCCGCGCTCAACATGCTCACCCGCACCAGCGCAGGTGAAATGTTCGAGGCCGACAACATCTTGATGACGGCTGTTGACACCGGCTGGATCACCGACGAGCGCCCGCACTACACGAAGCTGCGCCTCGCAGAAGAGGGCTTTCACGCACCCCTCGACCTGGTCGATGGCGCCGCCCGCGTTTACGACCCGATCGTGCGCGGCGAGGCAGGCGAAGACCTCTACGGCGTCTTCCTCAAAGACTACAAACCCCACCCCTGGTAAGCGCGGGGGAACGGCAAAACGCCAGCACCGTGGGGTGCTGGCGTTTTCCTTAGAGCTGGGGTGACTTAGAAGTCTGCGCCCTCAGCCTGGGAAGGGTGACGGTCGTACCATGCGGGGATTTCCGCGAAGTCCAGAGCGTCAGCGTCAAAGGTTTCGGTGCTAACCATCATGATGTTTCCTCGAATTCTCATCGTCATCGATGTGACGTGACCGGCGTGGTCACGGGCCGGGAAATCTGCTCCTGGCCGGTTATGTATATCCAGCATGCGCGAAGGATGAGAAGCGCAACCCCAAAATTCGAGTTAAGAGTGGCTCGTTTTTGCGGCCAACGTTAAGAATCGATGTTCTTGTCGAACAGTCTGCTGATCCCGCGTCCGATATTTGCAATCTCGTCGTCAACATGCGCTGGTACCGGGCCGCATGCCGACAGGGTGATTCCGATGATGAGCGCCGTCACAATGACGAAAGCGTGTCGTTTCATACGACCACTCTTGTGAAGCGCGGTTGGTCGCAGCGGACGCACTCATGTTTTGGGGATGGCGCAGCGAAAAGCCGATCTGGGGAGGAACTCCGAGACGCTACTCTCCGTCGCCCGCAGGCGCACTTGGTTCCGCCGGTTCCACTGGTTCAGCCGGCTCCACAGCGAACGCAATGGTGACCGTTCCGGTTGTGCCGAGGAGGCCGCTCACGGGCATGGATGAAATGTCGGGGGCATCATCGAGTCGGGCGGTGTCGAACTGCGGGTCGTAGGGCTCAGCGGGCAGGCCGCCCCAGTCTTGCGGTTGCTCCGGACGTGATTGAAAAAGTCCCATGCGTCCATTGTGCGCGCTCGCATGTGCGTTGTCTGCGTGCCGGTGATGAACGCGCGGCGAAGCCTAGAGCTGACCGACTGACACCACATCGATCACCGCAATACCCGCCTCGTCCGACGCGTCGAGGTCGACGGTCGCGGTAAACCCCCAGTCATGATCGCCGGCCGGGTCATGAAAGATCTGACGCACGGACCACACGCGGGTGTCGGTATTGCTCAACACCAGCATCGACGCGGAACGCGCATCGGCGTCGGTGAGAATCTCATCGTGTTCGGCGAAGTATCCGTCGAGCATGTCGTCCCAGCCATCCGCCCCGATTTTCGGGTCAAGCTCGGCGAGCGCATCCACGTCTTCGCGAGCCGCCAACTGCACGCGGCGGAACAATTCGTTGCGTACCAGCACACGGAACGCCCGAGTGTTTGTCGTGAGGCGGCGCGGTGCGGGCGGAATCACGACGTCGTCTGCCGTGTTCTCCACGCCAGAGACGAGCTCTTCCCACTCGTCGAGCAGAGACGAGTCGACCTGGCGCACGAGCTCCCCGAGCCATTCGATGAGGTCGTGTAACTCGTCAGTCTTGAGCTCGTCGGGAATGGTTTGGCGGGCGGCCCGATACGCGTCAGAAAGGTAGCGCAGCACAACGCCCTCGGAGCGAGCGATCTTGTAGAAAGCGACGTACTCGCCGAAGCTCATCGCCCGCTCGTACATGTCACGCACGACCGATTTGGGGCGAACCTCGAAATCACGAATCCACGGCTGTGCGGCGGCGAACGTCTCGAACGTGGCGGCCAGAATCTCTTCGAGCGGCTTGGGATACGTCACCTGCTCGACAAGCTCCATGCGCTCGTCATATTCGATACCTTCGGCCTTCATCGCCCCGATCGCCTCGCCGCGAGCCAAGAACTCCTGCTGGCTCAGCACTGCGCGCGGGTCATCGAGCGTCGCCTCCATGACCGAAATCATGTCGAGCGCGTAGCCAGGGTCGTCGGGGCTCATCACCGAGAACATCGCAAGGGCGTACGGCGAGAGCGGCTGGTTGAGCGCAAAGTTTGCCTGCACATCAACGCGCAACCGCACGTGCCCGTCGACAACTTCGACGACACCCGCATCACGCAGCGTGCGGTAAATGCCGAGCGCACGACGGGCCAGCTCAAACTGGCGCTTGCGGGACTCGTGGTTGTTGAATACGAGGTCGCGCACGGTGTCAAGCGCTCCATCGCCGCGCGCCAAGATGTTCAGCAGCATGCCCGCCGTCATCTGCATATGCGAGGTCAATGGTTCCGGCTCGCTCGCAATCAGCTTCTGGAACGACGGGTCGCCCCACGAAACAAAGCCCGCAGGGGCCTTTTTACGCACAATCTTTTTTTGCTTCTTCGGATCGTCGCCAGCCTTCTTCAGCATCGCCGCGTTTTCGGTCTCATGCTCCGGGGCCTGAGCCACGACGGTGCCTGCTGTGTCATAGCCTGCACGGCCTGCGCGCCCCGCGATCTGATGAAACTCGCGGGCGTTCAGTTGACGCATGCGGGTGCCGTCAAACTTTGTGAGTGCGGTGAGCAGTACCGTGCGAATCGGCACGTTGATGCCGACGCCGAGGGTGTCGGTTCCGCAAATCACGCGGAGCAATCCGCGCTGCGCGAGCTGCTCAACAAGGCGCCGATACTTGGGCAGCATGCCGGCATGGTGCACGCCGATGCCGAGCCGAAGCAGGCGACCGAGGGTCTTGCCGAAGGCTGTGGTGAAACGGAACCCTCCGATGAGGGCCGCAATTTCGTCGCGTTGCTCGCGGGTCGCGATTTTCGCCGACGAGAGTGCCTGGGCTCGTTCCATCGCGGCAGCCTGCGCGAAGTGCACGACGTAGACCGGTGCCTGGTTGGTCTGGAGAAGATCTTCAATCGTCTCGTGGATCGGCGTCGTCTCATAGAAGTAGTGCAACGGAACGGGGCGCTCGACACCCGTGACCTCTGCCGTCTCTCGTCCCGTGCGTTTGGTGAGGTCGGCGGCAAGTTCGGTGACGTCACCGAGGGTCGCCGAGAGCAACAAGAACTGTGCCTGGGGGAGAGTGAGTAGCGGAACCTGCCACGCCCACCCGCGGTCAGGGTCGCCGTAGAAGTGGAACTCGTCCATCACGACCTGACTCACCGGGGCGTCTTCGCCACCGCGCAGCGCAATATTCGCGAGGATTTCGGCCGTACAGCAGATGATCGGGGCATCCCCGTTGACCGAAGCGTCGCCGGTCACCATGCCGACGTTCTCGGCACCAAAAATATCGACGAGTGCGAAAAACTTCTCGCTCACCAGAGCCTTGATCGGTGCCGTGTAGAACGTGCGCTGACCGCGAGCCAGCGCGGTGAAGTGCGCGGCAATCGCGACAAGTGACTTACCGGTACCGGTTGGCGTCGACAGAATCACGTTGTTGCCGCTCATCAGCTCGATGGCGGCTTCATCCTGTGCCGGGTAAAGCGAGATGCCGGTCTGTTCGACCCACGTGACGAACGCCTCATAGATGGCGTCGTCCGATACCTCGCCGCCGGTTCGAAGGGCGGACGGGTCAAGGATCGGAGCTACAGACATGATCTATTGATCCTCCCACGCCCGCCCCGCACAATTGTTGTAGAGATGTGCGCCCGCCCGCATGCGGGCTCGCTCAGCAATCTGTCATGCTCTTGTGAGGCACCTCACGGCGAAGCGAACGCACCTTCCCATAGAGTCAGCACTGATACACCACACAGAGGGGGACACTGTGAACGATCCACGCATTCTTTTGAATGACCCGAACACGACTGCCGCACAACTTGCCGAGATCGCGGGTTCGCACCCGGAGTTCGCTGCGCAAATTGCCCAGCACCCGAACTGCTATCCGGCCCTGCGCGATTGGGCAGGCCAGCAGGTGGCGCGCATGCAGGCGGCTGCTCCGCAGCAGCCAGCCGCTCCGCAGCAGCCAGCCGCACCCGCCCAGCCGCAGCAGCCCGTGGTTCCGGGGCAGACGGCGCAGCCCGCATACCCGCAGCAACAACTGGCCGCGCCCGCGCAGCCGCAGTACCCGGGTCAGCCGCAGCAGCCAGGGTACGGACAGCCGCCGACTCAGCCGCAGTTTGGTGCGCAGCCGACTCAGCCTGGGTACGGCCAGCAGCCGACTCAGCCTCAGTTTGGCATGCAGCCGAGTGCGCCCGCTGGATACGGCCAGCAGCCCGGCTATACCCAGGGCTATGGTTCCGCACCCGCGGCACCGAAAAAGAAGACCGGCCTCATCGTGGGCATCGCGGCTGGTGCCGTACTGGTTATTGGCGGCGGAACCATCGGTGCTGTCGCGCTGAGCGGTGGCTTTGGCGGTTCTGGTGGCGCTGGTTCGCCGCAGGCAGCCGTCACGGGTCTGTTTGACTCGGCCAAGTCGGCCGACGTTATGGGGTCGTTGGGTGCCATCGCGCCGAGCGAGGCCAAGCTGTTCGCTGACACGTTTGCTGAGCTCTCCAAGATTAAGGGTGAGGGTGACGCTCGCTCCTACGACGAGATCATGAAGGATCTGCAGAACGCGATGCAGATCGAGATCACCGACGTCGAGATGACCGAGGAGCCCATCGCCGACGAGATCGTGCGTGTCGCGCTCACCGAGTGGACGATCACGATCGACGGAGACGAAGAAAAGGTCGCTGATCTCATGATGGAACTCACCGAGTCGTCCACGCGCGGTCAGTACGAAAGCCTCGGTTACACCGAGTCTGAGATCGACGAGATGGTCGAGGCCCAGCGCGCCGAGGCCATCGAAGAGATGGACTTCCCGCAGACCTTCACGGCCGCTGACTTCCGTGAGGAATCGGGCTCCGACCTGTCCGTGGTTTCGGTGAAGGAAGACGGTCAGTGGTACGTGAGTGCACTGATGACGTTTGCTGACGCGGCGTACCAGGCCTCGGCGCAGTGGGATGACTCGCTGCCGAGCCTCGGCGACAAGGTGCTCGAGCCCACCAAGTACACGTCGCCTGAAGACGCGGCAGTCGGCCTGACCGACGCGATCGCCTCGGGCGACCTCACCGAGATCACGAAGTCGTTGTCGCTGCCGGAGCGCCGCGTCCTGTCGATCTACGGTCCGATGCTCGACGGTGACCTTTCCGGTGGTCCGCAGTTTAACCCGACCGACTTCTCATCTGAGGTCGTCGACGGCAAGGGTCGCATCACGATCGACGAGCTCGGCATCAGTGAATTCGGCACGATCGAGGGTCTCTGCTTCACGCCTGAGGGCGGCTACGGCGAGACGATGTGCCTCGACGACATTCCGGTGCTGTCCAAGCTCGGTATCGCCGATGTCGATCTGATCGCCGTTGAAGAGAACGGCGGCTGGTTGGTTGCACCGCTCGGAACCCTCGGTGACGCCACATCGATCATCGCCAAGAACTTCGTTGAGTACTACAACGACGGTCGTATGGATGAGCTGACCGAAGGCTTCTAATAGCCATATTCCGCTCAGAGCGGTCGGGCCCGTGACCTTATGGTTGCGGGCCCGACCTCCCTTATTCACCCGGGCCTCGGCCTGAATCCCGAAAGTTACTAATTCGAATGACTCGGCCCGTCCAATGACGACCCAGATCTACAACGCCCTTCTCGCGGTCGCACTGGGCGCGGTCGTCTGCGTGGCGCTGTTCGTGCCGTTTGTCGCGATGAGCTATCGCCGCCGTGGCAGGCTGACCTGGGGTCGGGCACTCCTGTGGATTGCCGCTGCCGTCTACGGCTGGGCAATCTGGACTTACACGCTCATCCCGCTACCGCAGAGCGACGATTTTGCCTGTGTCGGGGTGAACCTCAATCCGCTTGCCTTTATCGACGACATCAACGCGGCCCTCGCCACTGGCAGCCCGCTGACCAGCATGTTCTTGCTGCAACTTGTCTTCAATATCGCGCTGTTTGTTCCGCTCGGCTTCTTCCTTCGGGTGCTCGGTGGGCGCGGAATCCTGGTCGCGGGTCTCGCCGGCCTTGGCATCTCCCTGCTGATTGAACTCACCCAGGTGACCGGCGTATGGGGGCTCTATCACTGCGCCTATCGCGTATTCGACGTGGTTGATCTGATGTCGAACACCCTCGGTGCGCTTGTCGGTTCGGTTGTCGCGCTCATGGTTCCGGTGCGGATTCGTACCGGTGCCGCCAGCACGCCAGCTGATGCGCCGCGCCCCGTTACGCGCGGCCGTCGCCTGCTCGCCATGCTGTGTGATGCCGCCGGATTCTGGATGGTTTCGGTGAGCGTGACGGTGGGCGTCGCACTCGTGTACTCGGCACTCGCTGGTGTCACCACGGTGGGCGAGTGGCCAGCGGCGGTCGGAACCATCACCGCCGTTGTGATCTGGAGCGCGGTAACGCTCGCCACAGGACAATCGGTCGGTGATTTCGCTGTGATGCTGCGGTACGTCGACGCCCGTGTACCGCTCGTGTTCGCTCGCGTGCTCCGTCTTGCCGGTGGCGTCGTCGGATGGATCGCTGTGGACTACGTGCCGCTCATCGGCGGTCAACTGCAGACCGCGTTCGGCCTCGCCGCCGTTGTGCTGATCTTCCTGGCCCCCGATTCTCGCGGTCTTCCGGGGCTCATTTCGACGCAACGCCTGACAGACGCACGAAGCCGTCGCGACTAGTTTCTGGTTCCGGAACCTGCGGTTTCGTGGTTCCGGAACCTGCGGTTCAGTGGGTGGCTGTGCCGTCGCCGTAGTCGCGGCGGATGCTGGCCGGTGCGCGTGGTGCCGGCGCCCGACCGGCGGGGGTAGGCATGCCCGCGCGGTCTTGGCCTGGCACGGCGCGGGAGCGGCGTCCATAGACGAGGTCGGAGGAGTCCAAGAGCCACGGCACGATCGTGATGGTCACGCCGTGCACGAGCATGAGCTGGCCAGCGACGCGGCGCGCGCGGCGGTTGTGCAGGAACGACTCCCACCAGTGACCGACGATGTATTGCGGCAGATAAACGGTCACGACGCTCGACCCAAACTTCTGCCGATATTCGTGAATGAACCGCGCGATGGGTGCTGCGTACTCGCGGTAAGGCGACTGAATGATGACGAGCTTGAGCGGAACCTTGCGCCGCTGCCATTCGGCTTCGAGCGCCTCAGCCGCTTCGGCGTCGGCGGCGACGTGCAGTGCGAACGTCGTCCGATGGTGTGCGGCGACGGCGTAGTCAACCGCCTTCATGACGGGCTTTTGCAGGCGGTTGACGAGCACGATCGCGACGTCACCTGAGGCGCCGAAGTGTGACGTGTCATCGAGGGTGATTTCTGCTTCAACGTCGCGGTAGTAGCGGTTCACACCCACCATGAGCGCGGTGAGCACCGGGATCGCGAGAAACACCATCCACGCCCCGTGCGTGAACTTTGTGATCGTTACGATGACGAGCACCGTCGAGGTCATGATGGCGCCCACCAGGTTGATGCTCATGCTGCGCACGGTGGCCGCGCGCTCGCGAGCAGACAGCGGCCCGCGCAGTACGTGCGTCCAGTGCCGCACCATGCCAATCTGACCCATCGTGAACGACACGAAAACGCCGATGATGTACAGCTGAATCAGCGCCGTCAGGCTGGCGTTGAAGACGATAAGGATCGCGCACGCTGCCACACCGAGGGCGAGCATTCCGTTGGAGAACACAAGCCGGTCGCCGCGGGTGTTGAGAGCTTTCGGGGCGTAGCCATCGCGCGCGAGCACAGCCCCGAGTAGCGGGAATCCGTTGAAGGCCGTGTTGGCGGCCAACAACAGTACGCACGCGGTCACCGCCTGAATGATGAAGAACGGGACCGAACCCATGCCAAACGTCGCCGCCGCCAGCTGCGCCATCAGGCTGGGCTGGGGTTGCGTGCAGTCAAAGCCTTCCAGGTGGCACGCGTTTTCCGCGTAGTGCACGTGCGTAATGAGGGCGAGCGCGACGAGCCCGGCAAACAGCGTCGCGGCGGTGGCTCCCATGATCGCGAGGGTCGTCTTCGCATTGCGCACTTTCGGAACGCGGAAAGCCGGAACCCCGTTAGCCACCGCTTCGACACCCGTGAGAGCGGAACAACCACTTGAGAAAGCGCGCAGGATCAGCAGAATGATGGCGGCTTGTGAGAGCTGTTCGGCCTGCACGGTGAACTCCGCGCTCGACGCCACCGGAGCGTCACCAAGCACGGTGCGGCCCAGCCCCACGACCAGCATGATCGCGACCGACACTATGAATGCGTACGTGGGGATGGCGAAGACGAGAGACGCTTCGCGAACACCACGCAGGTTCACGACCACGATCAGAATGACGAAGGCGACGGCGAGTTCGACGCGAACCGGGTTGAGCTCAGGAACCGCCGAAATGATGTTATCCACGCCAGAGGCGACCGACACGGCGACCGTCAACACATAGTCGACAAGCAAGGCGCTCGCGACGATGACGCCGGGAAGTTCGCCGAGATTCTTGCGTGCAACCTCGTAGTCGCCGCCACCCGAGGGATACGCCTTGATGAGCTGTCGGTAACTCAACACCACAACGAGCAGCAGCATGACAACGCCGGCCGCGAGCCACGGACCAAACGTGAGAAAGCTCAACCCGCCAAGCAGCAGAATCATGAGGAGTTCTTGCGGTGCGTACGCCACGCTGGAGAGCGCATCCGAGGCGAAGATGGGCAACGCCCGTCGCTTCGGTAGCAGCTGTTCGTCGGCGGTTTCGCTGGTCAGCGGGTCGCCAAGCAGGAGGCGTTTCACACCGCCGTGATGATGCGCAGTATCGCGCTTTTCGGTTACCACGGCGGGCGACATTACGCCTGTCCTTTTAGCTCCGCAAGCCCCTTCTTCCGCAGGTTTCCTGGCAATTCTGCATCGAGGTTCCGGAACCAGCAGCCGCGAGTCCGCACCTTCACGGCGCAGGGGGCCGCATGGGGCGGTTTATCTCGCTGTGTGAGAAGACGTCGGACGCTTTGGGACGGCACGCCGGTGGACGTGCTGTTGGTGGGGTGTGTGAGGGATTCTGTCCGACGGTTGCACACATCGAGCGGAACCGCGCTGCGTCCAAGGGCGCCAAGGGCGCCACGGACGCCGAGGGTGCCACGGCCGCATAACCAGGGTCGTCGAACCACGGGCCGTGGGGCCGGAGCCTGCGCGGCGCCCGAAGTGACGGCCCGCGTGAATCGCGCTCGCTAGTTCAGGAACTCACGGGCGGCGATGACGAGGGCGTCAACACCGCGTTCGATCGTGGGGTGCAAGATCGGAGCAAAGTAGGGGGAGTGGTTGCTCGGAATGTCGGCTTCGGCAGTACCCGCCGCAGTGGCCGCCGCGAATGTCTCCGGCTCAACGCCGCCCCAGAACCAATAGACCAGGGGAACACCGGCCTCGGTCGCGAACCAAGAGACGTCTTCTGACCCGGTGAACATGCCAGGGTCAACCACAGCATCCTCACCGAAAGCGGTCTCCCACGCGAAGATGAGCCGGTCGGTGGCGTCCACATCGTTGATCGTCGGCGGCAGCGTGTGCAGGATCTCGATTGTCGGCTCTTCGGTAGCACCGGAGGCGAGAGCCTCGGCCTTGATGATGCGCTCAACCTTGGACATAACGCCAACGCGGGCTTTTTCGTCTGGATAGCGCAGGCTGATGTCGATTGTCGCGGTGGCCGGAATGATGTTGTTCTTCAAACCCGCGTGCATCGAGCCGACCGTGACGACGGCCATCTCGCGGGGGTCAGTTTCACGGGAAACAATCGTCTGCAATCGCATCACGGTCGCCGCCGCCATCACGACCGGGTCGATCGTCGTGTCGGGGCGGGAGCCGTGGCCACCACGGCCGTGCAGCACAACGTGCAACCCATCGGATGCCGCCATTTGTGCTCCGGAACGCACGCCAATGGTTCCGGCAGGCAATGGTGCCAGGTGCTGGCCGAGAACGATTGTTGGCTTCGGGAAGCGGTTCAGCACATCGTCGGCAATCATTGCTTGCGCGCCGGAACCATATTCTTCCGCCGGTTGGAAGACGGCCACAATGGTTCCGCTCCACTCGTCGGTCGTTGCCTTCAGCCGTTCCAATGTGCCGAGGAGAGCTGTGACGTGCATGTCGTGGCCGCACGCGTGCATGACCGGAACATCGGTGCCTTCGGGGTCAACGCCACGGGCGGTCGACGCATAGTCGAGGCCGGTCTGCTCGAGCACCGGGAGCGCGTCCATGTCAGCGCGCAGCCACACGACCGGGCCATCTCCGTTGCGAATGACCGCGGCAATTCCGGTCTGGCCAATGCCCGTTTCGTGCTCGATGCCGAGGGCGGTCAGGTGCTCGGCGATGACACTCGCCGTGCGAGTCTCCTGAAACGACAACTCGGGGTTGCGGTGCAGGTCGATGTAGATGGCTTCAAGGTCGAGGGTCATGACCGAAGCCTAGCGACTACCGTGGCGCGCGGGCAGTCGTCTCGCGCACGACCAGCTCGAACGGCAAGGCGTTGAGCTGGTGCTTGACCGGCTGGGCCGTCTCTTCCAGCTCGCGGAACACCGCCTCGGCCGCGCGGGCACCCTGCTTGAGCGGAAACTGGTCAACCGTGGTGAGGCGGAAGAATTCGCCGAGGTCGTGACCGTCAATTCCGATGATTGACAGGTCATCTGGCACCCGGAAACCGAGGTCGCGGGCGGCGAGTATTGCACCAATTGCCATCTCGTCGGAGCCCGCGAAGATTGCGGTGGGACGGTCATGCGGGCGGCCGAGGAGCTGTTTAGCCGCACGGTAGCCACCCTCGATTGTGAAGTCAGCGGGTTCGTACAGTGAGGGGTTTGGCTCGATATCAGCGTCGCGAAGTGCCTGCTCGAAACCCAGACGGCGCGTGGTCGGCACGTGAAAGTCAATGTCGAACTCGGGGTTTGCGCCAATGTGCGCGATTGTGCGGTGCCCGAGGGTAATGAGGTGGTTGGTTGCCATGCGTGCGACGGCATAGTCATCGACCGTCAGGGTCGACAGCTGCGGGTTTGGCCCGCCGATAGCAATCACCGGAATGCCGAGGGCAAGCAGAGCCTGCGTCTCCGAATCATCGAGCTGAATCGACACCGCGATGACGGCGTCAACGCGCCCACGACGCAAGAACGTGCGAAAAATCTCGCCGCGAGCCTTCTCATCTGCGGTGATGTTGTACAACGTGATGTCGTAGCCTGCGCGGGTCACGGCGGCTGCCAACCCGCTCAGGACAGCGGAGAAGAACCAGCGATCGAGATACGGAACAATCACGCCAATATTGCGCGTGCGTCCCGATGCGAGAGAGGAGGCGCTCGATGACACCACATAACCCAGGGCATGCGCGGCCTTCAGCACGCGCTCCTTGGTGTGAGCTGACACATGACCGCGTCCGCTCAGCGCGCGCGATACCGTCGCCGTTGAGACGCCCGCAGAGCGCGCGACCTCATCGATGCTCACCATTGAGCGTCCTCCAATCGGGTTTTAGACGTCGCGAACCCACACCGTGACATCGGTCGGCACGGAGCCGCTGATGCCAGGTTCGCTCGAGACGAGCACCGTCTTGTCGCCGAGATCCACGGGGGCGGCGCCGAAGTTGGTGATGACTTCAATGTCGCCATTACGGAAGGCGACCACGTCACTACCGTACTGGTCGATCCACTCGAGAGTGCCGGTTCCGAGTCCGAAGTCCGAGCGCAGCGTCAGCGCGTTTGTGTACAGCGACAGCGTTGATTCCTTCACGCCGCGCTGCACGTCGCGTGCGAACGCCGCGAAACCGACCGGCTGCGGAAGCCACGCCTCGCCGGTCTCGTTGAAGCCGAAGGCGGGGGCTGCGCCTGTCCAGGGCAGCGGCACGCGGCAACCGTCGCGGCCGTAACGCTCACGGTTGGTGCGGAACCACGTGGGGTCTTGACGGGCATCGTCTGGCAGGTCGATGACCTCGGGAAGACCGAGCTCTTCGCCCTGGTACATGTAGGCAGAGCCGGGCAACGCCAGCATCATGGTCGATGCCGCGCGTGCACGGCGCAGACCGAGTGCGGGGTCGGGGCGCGGGCCGGGGGTCTTCGGGCCGATGCCCTCACCCTGCGGGTTGTCGATCGTCAGGGCGAGACGCGTTGCGTGACGCACGACGTCGTGGTTGGAGAGCACCCAGGTGGAGGGAGCGCCCACACCGCCGTAGCTTGCGAGCGACTTCGTGATGACGGCACGCTGTGCGTCAGCCGCCCACGGCGTCTCAAGGTAGGCGAAGTTGAAGGTCTGGTGCATTTCGCCCGGACGCACCCACTTCGTGGTCTGCTCGATCGTCGGCAGCCAGGCTTCACCACACAGCGCGCGGTCGCCGTCGTATTCGGCGAGGAGCTGATGCCAGTCGCGGTAGATGTCGTGCACCCCGTCCTGACCCCAGTACGGAACGTCGGTGGCGTCGCCGCCCATCGAGCCGCCGTCGGGGTTGGGTGTGTAGTCGGGCAGGCCATCGGCCTTGATCATGCCGTGCGCGACGTCAACGCGGAAGCCATCGACGCCACGGTCGAGCCAGAAACGCAGGATGCGGCGGAACTCTTCGCGCACCTCGTCGTTGCTCCAGTTGAAGTCGGGCTGGCTCGAGTCGAAGATGTGCAGGTACCACTGACCGGGCGTGCCGTCGGCGTTGGTGGTGCGGGTCCATGCGGGGCCGCCGAAGACCGACTCCCAGTTGTTCGGCGCGATTTCGCCGTTCTCACCCTTGCCATCGCGGAACATGTAGCGCTCACGCTCAGCACTGCCGGGGGCAGCGGCAAGCGCCTGCTGGAACCATACGTGCTGGTCAGAGGAGTGGTTCGGAACCAGGTCGACGATCACGCGGATGTTCCGCTCGTGCGCTGCCGCGAGCATCGCATCGAAGTCGGCGAGCGTACCGAAGAGCGGGTCAACATCGCAATAGTCGGCGACGTCGTAGCCAGCGTCTTTTTGCGGGCTCGTCATAAACGGGCTCAGCCAAATGGCGTCAATGCCAAGGTCGCGAAGGTCGTCGAGCTTGCTCGTGATACCCGGCAGATCGCCGATGCCGTCACCAGACTGATCTGCGAAAGAGCGCGGGTAGATCTGGTAGATGACGGCCGAGCGCCACCACTCTGATCCGGTGGTCGCGTCATTGCGGGGGGAAGTCTCCGACATGCTCATATCGCCACCCTACTGTAAGCGCTTACATTTCGGCAGGGGGTGGGCGAGATTGCTCGGAATATTGCGGGCGAGAGCGGTTAGTGCAACCGCGTGAAAGCAGAGTGGGGATGACGCATTTTGCGCCATCCCCACCGTTGTCATCCCGCTTTATGCGTGCCGGCGGCGTACCGTGAACACGCCGCCCAGAAGCAGCAACGTGCCCAGCGCGAGCACCGGCCAGCTCACCGAGGCTCCGGTGTGCGCCAGGGGCGCGGAACCGGAATTTTCGCTCCCGGCGGCGGTGTCGGCTGCGTTCGCGGTTGCGGTGCTACCGGTTGCATTTGCCGTTGCGGTGCTGCCGGTTGCGCTGCCTTCGGCTCCTGCTCCGGCCCCCGCGGCGGCGTCTGCACCTTCAGCTCCGGCGTCTGCTGCGGCTCCTGCGTCGGTATCGGTTGCTGCGTCGGTATCGGCGTCGGCTTCGTTTCCTGCGTCAGTTGTGCCGTCGGCTTCGTTTCCTGCGTCAGCTGTGCCGTCGGCGTCTACATTTGCGTCTGCATCAGCCGCAGTAGCAGCGTCTGCCGCGGTGCCCGCGTTGGTGTCAACGTTTGCGTCGGCATCGTTACCTGCGTCGGCGTTGGCGTCTGCCTCGGCGTCGGCTTCGACGTTTGCGTCGGCTTCGTTTCCTGCGTCAGCTGTGCCGTCGGCGTCTACATTTGTGTCTGCGTCTGCTACGGTTCCGGCGTCTGCTGCGGTTGCTGCGTCGGCTGTGCCGTCGGCGTCTACATTTGCGTCTGCATCAGCCGCAGTAGCAGCGTCTGCCGCGCTGCCCGCGTTGGTGTCAACGTTTGCGTCGGCATCGTTACCTGCGTCGGCGTTGGCGTCTGCCTCGGCGTCGGCTTCGACGTTTGCGTCGGCGTCGGCGTCTGCCTCGACCTCCGCGTCGGCTGCGGCTCCTGCGTCTGCGTCCACGTTTGTGTCGGCGTCTGCCTCGACCTCCGCGTCGGCTGCGGCCCCTGCGTCTGCGTCAGCGTCAGCACCTGCTTCGGCGCCGGGGTTGGTGCTGTCGTCATCGCAGATCAACTGGCCCAAGAAGGCATGGTGGTGGATTTCGCCGCCGCCGTTCGTTGTGACGTCGTCGGCAAACCACTGGCCGTTCGTGGTGGTTCCGGAGTTGAACGCCAGCGATGCATTCGGCGCCCAAATTGCCCCGAGCTCGAAGCCGTCAATGGTGACTTCTCCGGTGACCTCAGACATATCGAGCATGATGTAGCGGGCGTACGTCTGCTGAGCCGAGGCACTGGCCGACCATCCCTCGAACGTGATCTTGCTGATCGTGGTCGTACCAGCCGGAACCCGCACAATAAGTGGTGCGGCCGCGGTCGGCTCGTAACCGCCAGCGTTGTCCATCTTGATGGTTTTGTTCACCAGATCTGCGTAGTTGATCACGTTGGGCTGATCGGTCACGAAGCCTTCAGGGAGCGCCATGCCGCCGTTATCGACCACGGTCACGGGGTTGCTCAGCGAAGCTCGGGCGAGTACATCGAAGCGAGGCACGCGTTGGTTGCCGTGATATGTGCGACGGGGTCGGCAAAGTACGCCGCAACCGACGATTCTGTCGTCTTGAGATCGCTGACCGATGCGCCCGCAAACGGCACCGCCTTCAGGTCGAGGTTGCCGCCTTCTGCGTTAGTGACACGGAGGAAGTCGCCGCCCGCGTTGCCGCCGCCGCGATTGCTGCCGGTGAGGCCATCAATCGAGACGAACTTCGCGGTCGCGAGAGCTTCGGGCGAATCTGAGGCGATGGAGTGTGAGTCGTCACGGTTGCTGAGATCGAACGAGCCAGCTGCAACGAATTCTGTGGCCAATAGGTGAACCGGCACGCCATCGATGGTCGGAACCGTGTAGTCAGCGAGGCCGGCGGCCTTGTGAATCACGGGGTAACCGTTCTGGTTTCCCGACTGCAACGTGCCGAATGCGGCCACGGAGCCTTCGACCTCGCCATTGTTGAGTGTCGCATCTCCCTGCGCCACCACCGTGAAACCGTTGTTAATTGAGAACGGGTTGAATGCCGTCGGTGCCGCCACGGCAGCCGGGGATCCGGCGACGGCGAGCGAACCAATGAACAGCGTTGCGACGCCAGCACCTATTAGGGTGCGGCCGCGCGCTTGAGTTGAGCGCGTGCGCCTCATGAGACTCCCGAAGTTTCGGGTCCGAGGCGCGGCGGGAGTCTCGTTGGGCAATGCGCACCTGAAGTCATCGCGACGGTGCCCGGCAAGAGGCAACAGAGATGCGCACACCACACGTATGACGTGGATATCTTACCGTGAGAGCGCTTTCATAATGGGCATCATGACCCGATATTCCGTGCGGAACCAGGAATCTTCTGGCCGGCGCGGGAGCGAGCAGTCCATCAAACTCTCATGTGGCGCGAGTATCCTTACCAGAGTGACTTCGGCTGAGCTTGACCGCGCCCATTCCCTGATCCGCAACATCCCGGACTACCCGCAACCCGGTGTGCTGTTCCGTGACATCACCCCGCTGCTGGCTGACGCCCGCGCGCTCGTCGCCACCATTGACGCCCTCATCGCCCCGTTCAAGGGTGAGTTTGACTACGTGGCAGGCATCGAGGCTCGTGGCTTCCTGCTCGCCGGTGCAGCTGCAACGTACGCGAACGTCGGTCTCATTCCGATCCGCAAGGCAGGCAAGCTGCCTCGCCCAGCGGCTGCTGTTTCGTACGCGCTGGAATACGGAACGGCGACGATCGAAGCGCACGACGACATTCCCAACGGCGCCACGGTGCTACTGATCGATGACGTGCTCGCCACCGGCGGCACCCTCGGAGCAGCCCACGACCTCGTCGCTCGGCTCGGTGGTTCCGTCATCGGCACCGCCGTGCTGTTCGAAATCGACGAGCTCGGCGGCCGCGAAGCCGTCGGCGACCCGCGTCTGCACGCCGTCTTCCACTCGTAAGCCTCGCGAATGTCGGTGCCGCGCTTTATGGTGGCGCTATGACACTGCAGTTGCGACTCGTCACACCCGACGATGTCGATACCGTGATGCGTTGGTCGCAAGACGAGCGGGTGAACCGATACGTCGGTGGCGCTTCGGTGTGGACTCCGGAGTTCACGAAAGCACGCGTGCTGAGTGCGGGCGGCGGCGACACGTTTCGCCGCTGGTATCTCGCGTTTGATGGTGAGGCTGTGGTCGGGCTGGGCGCGATCATGTTTCCGGACGATGCGACCGAGCTCGGATATTGGGTTGACCCCGACCGCTGGGGGCACGGGTATGCCGGGCAAATTCTCGACGCGATGATCGAGATTGCCCGCGCTGAGCAGCGCGATGTGCCGCTGAGCGCGCAGATTCAGCCGGCGAATGGTGCATCGGTGCGAGTTGCCGAGCGCGCCGGGTTTGCGTGGTTCGCGAGTCATGCGGACTTTGACGAGTATCGTCGCGACGCCTAGTCCGAGGCGTGCGGAACCATGTGTCTGGCCGCAACGCGCGTCGCGCCCCAGCCGATGGTTCCGAGTAGTTCCGCGCTGATTGCTCCGTGCCGAGAGTTCCCAGCGGATGGTTCCGCATAGTTCCGAGCTGATGGTTCCGTGCCGATGGCTCCGAATGGTTCCGAGCCGTGGTTCCGCGCCGAGGCCGTGACTCTCTTCTCGCGTCGGAGATGTTGCGCGTCGTCACGCGACACGCCGTGAAACGGCCTCACCAGTCACACAAGTTCCGACGAGAGACAAGCGGCGCGGGCGCTCGGCCACCGCTCTGACGAGAGCCGCCGAGCCCATCCGTTGGCTTATCAGCCGGGCTGCTGGGTGAGTTTGGTCATCTCGGTGGTGAGCACGCTGTGGCGGAGCGTGCGCAGCGCGGCGTCAGAGTGCAGGGCCATGAGGTGGGCGGCTGCTGCGACGTCACGAGAGCGGATCGACGTGAGAATACGGTCGTGCTCGTTGAGCAGGATCGCGGGGTCGATGCTTTCGGCGATGTGCGCACCGAGGCCGGACGAATCGAGCGCACGTGAGAGTGACGTGTCGAGGTCGGCGAGCAGACGGTTGCCTGACGCCTGAGCAATCGCGCCGTGAAAGAGCGTGCAACGGGTGACGCCGCCGGGGATGCCGGCGTTGTGTTCGCGCATGGCTTCCATCTCGATGGCTACCGCCGTCTCCATGGCCTCGAGGCGTTCGGGTACCCACTGGGCCGCCGCGGTCTGAGCGGCTTCGACATCGAGCGCCCGGCGGATTCCGATGAGTTCGGCCGGGTGATAGGTCTGCAGCGCATCGAAAAGGAGCGACGGCGCGGGGGTGAGTGAGCGTACGAATGTGCCGCGGGCCGGGAGCGTTTCGATCATGCCGAGCGTGGCCAGCGAGCGTACGGCCTCGCGCACGGTGGAGCGGCCAACACCGAGTTGTTCGGTGAGCTCTGGCTCGGTCGGGATGCGGGATCCGACGGGCCATTCTCCAGCGGAAATTCGCGCCTTCAACTGTGCCAGCGTTGTGCGCGCCAGCGCGCTTCCCATTGGTTCAGCCACGGGCACCTCCCTCGTTCCTCTCAGCCTATTGCGCTGGACGATGTTCGCCCGGGCTATTTGCTGCTGAGGCAGCAATTAGTGCGGTATTTCGCGGTGATTTTGGCGAATCCGTCACTTTGGGTCGTGCGCAGAGGAAGCTCAGCGAATCATCAGATGAAGATCTTCATCTGATGATAGGTTGACCGCGTGCCTGAAACTCCCCGCGCCACCGCCCCATACGACGCCCTGCTGGTCTGCTCCTTCGGCGGACCCAATCGCACGCCC